>DATIPT010000166.1:0-39971 GCA_035471625.1 Anaerolineales bacterium | reverse complement strand
CCGGTCGCGAGGACAGCCAGACCCTTTCCCCCTATCTTGGTCGAAAACGTCGAGGGATCGTGCGCCGGCAATCTAGTATTGCGCGGATTCGAGCCGAGTCAACCGGTGGTCGGGAGAGGTGCCGTCGAGACTAGGGCTGTTGAAGCCACAGCTCGCCTCCGCAGCACGGATCGACCTGGAGGGCATGGACGCCGGGGAGCAGGTACTCGCCGAAGGGCACGGCGAAGACGTGCTCGACCTCCGGATCGAGCTCGGCGCGAAAGGAGCCAAGTGCCACCGTGACCGCGCCGCCGGTCCGGTTGACGACCCGCAGATGCTGGGCCGCGGTGACGGTCACACAGCGCGGGTCCGGCAGGCCGGGCTCGAGGGTCATCACGACTTCGTCCCCGGCGGCCTCGCCGCAAAGTCCGGCGGCGGGCTGCGCGGCGTAGGGTGTCGCTCGAACCGGTCCCGGCACTGAGGTCGCGGTCGGGCTGGCCGCGTTGCAGGCCAGGGAAAGAAGAATTGCGGTGAGAACGGCAGCGATGACGCTGTTTCGGGGGCTCATGGTTTCACCGGGTTCGGGGATCAGGCGGCCGGGGGCGGCAGGCGTTTCTCGACGATGCGGCGGATTTCCGCTTGCACGGCGTCGGAGTCCTGGCTAGCGTCGACCCGGACCCAGCGCTTGGGATCGGCGGCGGCCATCGCCAGGTATCCCTGGCGGACGCGCTGGTGGAACTCGACGTTGTAGGCGTCGAGCCGGTTCCAGCCGCCGTCCTTCTTGCGGCGCAGCAATCCCTCTTCTGCCGGCAGGTCGAGCAGCAGCGTCAGATCGGGAACCAGACCGCCGGTGGCGAAGTGAGTGATGTGGCGCAAGGCGTCGAGATCGAGGCGGTGGCCGTAGCCCTGATAGGCGAAGGTCGAATCAAAGAATCGATCGGAGACGACCACCCCGCCCGCCTGGAGGTGCGGCCAGACGACCTCGTGGCACAGCTGGGCGCGCGACGCCGAGAAGAGCAGGATCTCCGTTCGCGGGTGCATCGGGGTGTTGGCCAGGTCGGTGATGACCCGGCGGATCTGATCGCCGATCGCCGTCCCGCCGGGCTCACGCGTCATCAGGACGTCGTGTCCCCGGGCCTGTAAGTGCTCGACGAGCATCCTGGCCTGGGACGACTTGCCGCCCCCATCGGGACCCTCGAGAGTCACGAACAGCGTCATTCGCGGAAGATCCGCACCCGCCGGCGCGGCTCCTTGCCGTAGGAGTGTGAGATCAGATTGGCCTGCCGGGCGAGCTGATGCTGGAGTCGGCGGACGTAGGCCGAGGCCGGACGCAGGTCGATCGAGCGGGCGCCGTCGAGGACTTCCTGGATCGCCAGCTGCGTCTCTTCAAGAGCCTGCTGCATCTCGGCGTCATCCATCCGCGGCTCCTGCAGGTTGAACAGCTCGGTCAGGAAGTCCTCCATCTGGCCAAGCGAGTTGGAGCGCAGGACGTAGACCGGGATGCGGCGCGCTTCGGCGTCGCTGAGGAACTTCTGGCGCTTTCGGTAATACGACCGCAGGGTGACGATGACGTCGGTCTCGCCGGCGTCGCTCGCTAGGATGACCGGCAGGCGCAGGCTGCGGGCGGCTTGATGAAGCCGGCTGCGAGAGACGCCATAGGGGTAGACGCGGATCGGTTGCAGCGGCGCCCCGGGGCGGCGCGGCGGAGTCGGCGAGAAGGGCAAATCCCCATTCGAACTGACCGGCGCGCTCGGGACGGCCGCCTGGCGGCGGTAGCCGACCTCGCGCTGCTGGCGGGGCGCCAGCGCGGCGGGCGGGGTCTCGATGTGGACCTGGCCGCTCTCGTCGCGGTGCCGCAACTCGGGCGGCAGCGGGCGGGCGCGGAGCATCGCGTCGACGGCGGCGGCGACGTCGTGACGGACCGACAGCCGTTCGCGGTCGAGGATCTCGATCAGGACATCGAAGGTCGGCGCCGCCCGGCGCTCGAGCACCGTCTTCTGGGTGCCCCGCCGGCGGGCCTCTTCGTCGGATAGTGTGACCGATTCGATTCCGCCGATCAGGTCGGAGAGGGTCGGGTTGAGCAGCAGATTCTCGAGGGTGTTGCCGTGGGCGGTGCCGATGAGCTGGACGCCGCGCTCGGCGATCGTGCGGGCGGCGGCCGCCTCCAGCTCGCGCCCGATCTCATCGATGACGATGACCTCGGGGTTGTGGTTCTCGACGGCCTCGATCATGACTTCGTGCTGGAGGTTCGGTTGACGGACTTGCATCCGCCGCGCCCGACCGATCGCTGGGTGGGGTACGTCGCCGTCGCCGGCGATCTCATTGGAGGTGTCAACGATCACGACCCGCTTGTGCTCGGCCAGGATGCGAGCCGCCTCGCGCAGCATCGTCGTCTTCCCAACGCCCGGTCGACCCAGCAACAGCAGGCTCTTGTCGCCGGCAACGATGTCCTGGATGATGTCGATCGTGCCGAAGACCGCCCGTCCGACGCGACAGGTCAGCCCGACAACGTGCGACCGCCGGTTGCGGATGGCCGAGATGCGGTGGAGGGTGCGCTCGATCCCGGCTCGATTGTCGGCGTCGAACTCTCCGACCCGGGCGACAACGAACTCGAGGTCGTCGCGGGATACTTCGCGCTCAAGCAGAACGACTTCCCCGTCGGTGAACCGCGCCGTTGGAACGCGCCCGAGATCCAGGATGACTTCAAGGAGCAAGTCATGCCGGTTGAGCTCTTGGAGCCGTGCGACCAGATCGGCCGGCAGGATACCGAGCAGGGCTTCAAGGTCGTCGGTGATACGGGTGCCAGTCATAGGAAGGGGGCCGCCCAGGATTCGGGCCGGGGCGCCCGGTCCCTGAATTGTATCTCGGCGGTGTCGGAGCGGTCTGGGGCCAAGACGCCGGTCGGTTTCAGCCGCTCCCTGTGCTCTGGCGAGGCCGGGTGGGGACCTCGACGGACACCGCGCCGGTGCTCGAAGCGGCTCCGGCCGGGGTCATCCGATGTTGGGCAAAGGGGGTCGTCGGCTCGACCCGGCCGCCGTTGATCGCCGGGATCGCCGCCGGGGCCGCCCGGCGAACGGTGGCTGCGACGCGGCGGACCATGACGGCCTGCTCGGCGACGCGGCTGAATCCGATGCGCTCGAGGGCGCCGGCCATCCACCCCTGGTACGACCGGACGCAGACGTACGTCGGGCGGTCCGGCTCGGACGATCGTCGCACGAAGGCCGCCAGCAGCCGATCGACAGCTTCCACGGCTGGGTGGACATAGGGCTGCATCCAGACCCCCCGCGGCCCGCGCTCGATGTCGAGATACGCGCGCAGTTCGCCTTCGTCCCAGTGGAGCAGGCCCCGCCGTCCGCGGCCGGGGGGATCTTCGACCTGGAGGACCAGGCCGGGTACGAGATTGGCGACGAGCCACTGGATGGCATCCGAGTCGGCCGGGTTCTCGTTGGTCCACAGCCCATCGTAGACTGGCTGGGGCGGTGGCGGGGTCCCCTCCCAGCCCCAGATGTGCTGCCGGGCGTAGACGGCAAACCCGGCGCGGCGCAGGCATTCGAAGGCGGCATGGTCCTCGTCGACCTCGGCGATCAGGTTGTGGGCGCCGCGGGCGCCGGCTTCCTGCGTCAGCGCGTCGAGCAGGTGGTGCCCGATGGGCTGGTCGACGCAGGCGGCGGGGCCGAGGAAGCCAAGACGGGCGACCGGATCCCCCAGGTCGTGGGTGATCTGCGCCACGGCGGGCGACTCCCCCGGTTGCCGGGGTCGGGCGACGATCGTGTGGGTAGCGCGGCCGGGAGTCAGGACGTCCAGGACCGCGGTCTGAAGGGCTTGCGGGCCGCGGGTGTAATGAACCTGGGCATGCAGGCACAGGCCGTCGCGGCGGACGCGGTGGAGCAGGCGCAGATCGCGCACGTCGAGCGGGCGGATGGCGGGCGCCTCAACCATGGGCGATCTCCGCGAACGCCTTGTGAAACCGGAGGTCGGAGGTGAGTTCGGGATGGAAGGACGTCGCCAGCCATCGTCCCTGGCGCGCGGCGACGATCGTTCCTCCGCCCGGCCGCGCCGGAGAGTCCAGACGGGCGAGCACCTCGACGTCTTCGCCGACGCGTTCGATCAGCGGGGCGCGGATAAAGACGCATGGGAATGGGCGCATCGGGTCTTCGAGAAGGTCGAACAAGATCTTGGTCTCGAACGAGTCGACCTGTCGGCCGAAGGCGTTGCGCTCGACGGTGATATCCATCAGATTGAGCAGCGGTTGGTCGCGGCCGGCATCGCGCGAGAGCAAGATCGCGCCGGCGCACGTCCCCCACACGGCATGCTCCCGGGCGAACGCGCGCAGCGGGTCGATCAGGCCGTAGGTGGCAGCGAGTTTGCCGATCGCCGTCGACTCTCCGCCGGGAAGGATGATCCCTTGCAGCCCATCGAGGTGCTCGGGCAGGCGCACCAGGCGGGTAGATACGCCGAGGCGGCCGAGGGCAACGGCGTGCTCGGCGAAGTCGCCCTGCAGCGCCAGCACGCCGAGGGCTAGGTCGGTTCGGGCTTCTGCTTCGCGCTCCATGTCTCGATGTCGATGGCGTAGACGGACGTCTGGGCGAGTTCGTCGTCGACGATCGGACGGTAGTCCACACCGGGCTGCAGGTCGGGGAAGTACTTGTCGAGCAGACCCTGCAGGCCGCGGCGCTGCTCGGCCTCGTCGTCGACGACGCGCACGCGGCCGAAGACAATCACGCTGGCGTAGGCCGTGCTGAACTCCAGGGCGGTATCAGCCGGGATCAGGCTTCCCATTTCGGCGGCGCTGAAGCACACGCGGGGATTGCGCTGGACCGTGTCGCGGGTGCGACCCTTGGCGGCGGTGTGGAAGTAGATGCGCCGGGAGGCGGCCTCGTACCAGAAGAGGTTGGGATTGAGGTAGGGCTGATCCTGGTCTGAGAGGGCGATAAAGCCCACCGGCAACCGGTGGAGGAGCGCCTCGATTCCGGGGTCGTCCTGCAGGGCGCGGTCGCGTCGACGCGGTTGCGTCGGGGAGGGAGTCTTCATGGATCGGTTGACGGACCTACCAGCCGCGGGCGGCCAGGCGCTCCGGTTCGGGCAATTCGCTGACGCCGATCCCGACCATGGGTTCGCCGAGGTTGCGGCTGACCTCGGCCAGGATCTTCGGGTCGTTGTAGTGGGTCGTCGCTTCGACGATCGCCTTGGCGCGGCGGGCCGGGTCTCCCGACTTGAAGATCCCGGAGCCGACGAAGATGCCATCGACGCCGAGTTGCATCATCAGGGCGGCATCGGCCGGAGTGGCGATTCCGCCGGCGGCGAAATTGACGACCGGGAGCCGGCCCAGGCGGCGTGTTTCGCCGACCAGCTCGTACGGAGCGCCGATCGACTTGGCGTAGGTCATCAACTCTTCTTCGGCCATCGTCTCGAGGCGGCGGATGGCGCCGAGGACGGCGCGCGCATGGCGGACCGCCTCGACGACGTCCCCGGTGCCGGCCTCGCCCTTGGTGCGGATCATCGCCGCGCCTTCGCCGACGCGGCGCAGCGCTTCGCCCAGGTCACGGCAGCCGCAGACGAACGGGATCGTGAATCGGTGCTTGTCGATATGGTGCGCTTCGTCGGCGGGGGTGAGGACCTCCGACTCGTCGATGTAGTCGACGCCCAAGGCCTCGAGGATCTGGGCTTCGACGAAGTGTCCGATGCGGCACTTGGCCATCACCGGGATCGAGACCGTCTCCATGATCTGCTGGATCAGGGCCGGGTCGCTCATCCGGGCGACGCCGCCATGGGCCCGGATGTCGGCCGGGACGCGCTCGAGGGCCATCACGGCCACGGCGCCAGCGTCTTCCGCAATCCGGGCGTGGTCGGCGGTGACGACGTCCATGATGACGCCGCCTTTGAGCATCTGGGCCAGGCCCTTCTTGACGGCGAAGGAACCGACCGTCTTCTCCACTTCGACCTCCTGTCGTGCTCCTGCAGCGCGATTCTACCATGGGGACGGCGCCGTTCGTCCTTGACACGACCTGCGGGGCGGGTACAATCGGCCCAAAGATACAATCCGACAAAGAGACAATGGGACAATCGCGCCGCCGAAACGTGCGCATCCGGCTGGATTTTCGCAACAAGACACCGATCTATGCGCAGATCGGGCGCCAGGTGACGGATTTGGTGGCGCGGGGCGAGTTGGTGGTCGGGGATCAGCTGCCAACCGTGCGGGCACTGGCGTCGGAGCTGGGCGTCAATTGGAACACGGTGGCGCGCGCCTACCGCCGCCTGGATGCCGCCGGGGTGATTTCAACCCAGCACGGTCGGGGGACCTATGTCGCCGGGAAGCCTCGGCGCAGGCGGCGAAGAGGGACCCAGGCGCTCGACGCCCTGGCGCTCGAGTACCTGTCGGAGGCGGAGCGCCAGGGTTTCGATGGTCAGGCGGCCCTTGGGGCGGTCAGCCGAAGGGTCTCCCCGAAGAAGAACTCGGACTAGCCCCAAGTCAGGTTTCACGTGAAACGGCCTGCGAAGGGAGGCAGGAGTCATGGATGTCCTAGCGAGAGGCGCCGCCGGTCTGTTGATGATTGCCATGCCGCTGGCGCTGGCAGTCTACCTGTTGCGCCGGTTTCGACTGGGGTGGCGCCTGCTCTTGATCGGGGCGGCGACGTTCATCGGCGCCCAGATCCTCCACATCCCTTTCAACAGCTACGTCTTGAATCCTGTGCTCGAGCGCCTCGGCTTTGGCGGAACATCGCCCGGCGGGGCGCCCCTCGCCCTGGCCGCGATCCTGCTGGGGCTTTCGGCCGGCGTCTTCGAAGAAGGTGCCCGCTGGCTGGTCTACCGGTTCTGGATCAGTCAGGCGCGCAGCTGGGAAGAGGCCGTTGTATTTGGAGCGGGGCACGGCGGCGCCGAGGCCGCGATCTTTGGGCTGCTCGGACTGGCGACCCTTGTCCAGATGGTGGCAGTGCGCGGACAGGATCTGTCTGCCATCGTCCCGCCGGAACAACTGGCGCTCGCTGAAGCCCAGATCGAAGTCTTCTGGAGTCTTCCCGCGTGGGCGGTGTTCCTGGCGCCCCTAGAGCGAGCTTCCACGTTGGCGATTCACATCGCACTCTCCGTGATTGTGCTGCAGGCCTTCCTGCGGCCGCGAGGCTTCCTATGGCTCGCCGCCGCCATCGGTTGGCACGCCTTCATCGATGCCGTGGCGGTCTACGCCGGAGTGACCTCCGGTGTGGCTGGCGGCGATACGGCCGGGATGCTTCTGACCGAAGGTCTGGTGGTCCTCCTGGCAGTGCTCAGTCTGGTGATCCTTTTTCGCCTCAGGCCGGATGACGGCCCAATCCAGGTCGTCGCGCCGCCGCCTCCGCCCCACACCGGCCCCGTCTCAGGGGGTCCGGTGGACCCCGATCGGCTGAATGAAAGCCGTTTCCGAAACCAGGGCAGACCATGATCGAGACTCGCGACTTGACGCGCCGCTTTGGCGATGTCCTGGCGGTCGACCGCCTGACGGTGACGATCGAACGCGGAGAGATCTTCGGCTTGCTCGGCCCCAACGGAGCCGGCAAGACCACGACGATCCGGATGCTGGCGGCCCTCATCGAGCCGACCTCGGGCGAAGCCACCGTCGCCGGCTGCCGGCTCGGTAGGGACGATCCCCGACTTCGATCGAAGGTCGGTTTCCTGACCGAGACGCCCGGGCTGTACGACCGGCTCAGTGCCGAGGCGAATCTGGCCTACTTCGCCGAACTGTACGACGTCGAAGATGTCCCCGGTCAGGTCGAGCACTACCTTCGCTGGCTCGGGCTGTGGGACCGGCGCCACGAACCGGCCTCGTCGCTCTCCAAGGGCATGCGCCAGAAGCTGGCGATCGCCCGGGCCCTGCTGCATGAACCGTCGGTCGTGTTCCTCGACGAGCCGACCAGCTCCCTCGATCCGGAAGCCTCCCGCATGGTCCGGGAGTTCATCGGAGGCCTTCGACGCGAAGGCCGGACGATCGTCCTGTGCACGCACAATCTGGACGAAGCCGACCGCTTGTGCGACCGCGTGGCGGTCTTCCGACAGCGGCTGCTGGCCCTGGACGCGCCGGCGAATCTGCGGCGGCAGCTCTTCGGGCGGACCGTCGTGTTCCACCTGAAGGACCCCGATCCATCGATCGGACGCGTGGTCGATCCGTTCCCGGGGGTTGCCTCCACTCAGCTCGTCGATGGAAGGTTGTTGGTGACCCTGGAAGACCCCGAGCGCGACAACCCGTCGCTGATTCGAGCCCTGGTGGACGCCGGGGCAGAGATCCAATTCGTCGGCGAGCTTCGCCAGACCCTCGAGGACGTCTACTTCCGCCTTGTGGGCGGGGATCCGAATCCGGCGGGGTCCGCCGAGGCCCCGAAGGAGGGCTAGGCCATGCGCAAGGTCTGGGTCATCATGCGCAAGGAATGGAGTGAGGTCTTCCGCAACCGGCTGGTCCTGTTCACCGTGGTCCTGCTCCCGGCGATCCTCACTGCCCTGCCCCTGGCTATCCTGATCGGGATGGGTGACATGGGGGATATCGATGCCCTGGCTGCCAGCGACATGCCGGAGGCTTTCTTTCAGGTGTGCGGCGACCTGGCGCCTGGGGACTGCGGGACCTACTTCCTGGTCAGCCAGTTCCTGCTGATGTTCATGATCCTGCCGCTGGCGATCCCGGCGACGATCGCGTCGTACAGCATCGTTGGGGAAAAGGTCACCCGGACGCTCGAGCCGCTGCTGGCGACGCCGGTGTCGACGCTGGAGCTGTTGGTTGGGAAGTCGGCGGCGGCGATGGCGCCGGCGATCCTGGTGACCTGGGCGTGCTTCGGAGTCTTCATGATCGGCGTCCGCCTCCTGGCGTCTCCGGCTGTCGCCGCCAAGATCACCGACCCGATGTGGTTGCTGGCGATCTTCATCGTCGGACCGCTGCTGTCACTGGCGGCGGTCAGTGTGGCGGTGATGGTGTCATCCCGGACGAGCGAACCTCGGGTCGCCGAGCAGGTCTCGATGCTCGTAATGCTCCCGCTGATGGCGGTCGTCATCGGGCAGGTCGCCGGGGTGGTTCTTCTGAACACCGAGCTCGTCTTGTACCTTGCGCTGGGCTCCCTGGCCGCCGACGTCGGCCTAGTCGCCTTCGCCATCAGCCTGTTCCAGCGCGAGACGATCCTGACGAGGTGGAAGTGACGCGCCGGCGCCTCCTGGTTGTGGCCGCCTTGGCGGCTGCGGTGGTGGCAGTTCCCTTGGGGGCCGACGCTCAGGAGGACACCCTGGCCCTCCGCCTGCGGCGGACCTTCGGCTACGCTTTCGGAGGGGATATCCAGGGCAGCTTCGAATTGATCGCCGAAGGCCCGGTCGATCTGCGGCGCGTGCGGTTCTTCGTTGACGATTCCCTTCTCGCGGAGGTGGCCGAAGCGCCGTACCGCGCCCGGCTCCACACGGGCGACTACCCGCTCGGCCCGCATCGCCTGTGGGCGGAGGGTGACCGGCAGTCGGGGGGCCGGATCATTTCGAACGAGATCACGGCCAACTTCGTTTCGGCGAGCTCAGGATGGGATGCGGCAATCTCGATGCTCAAGCCGGTCGTGCTGATCGTGGTCGTGGCGGTGGGGGTCAGTTCGCTGTTCGTCTTCTTCGCCAGCCGGCGCTACCGCCCTGGCGTGTATGGCACATCGGGCGGTGCGATCTGCCCGAGATGTTCGCTGCCACTACCCCGCCACTGGTTCTCGCCCAACCTGGTGCGCGGCAAACTGGAGCGTTGCCCCCACTGCCGGAAGTGGTCGGTTGTGCCGCGCGCCAGGCCCGACGAGTTGGAAGCAGCCGAAGCGCGCTGGCGGGGAGAGGCCGTCCCGGCGTCTGACAGCGGCGATCCCGGTGAGCGGTTGCGGCGGCAGATCGACGACTCGCGCTTCACCCCGTAGATCGAGTCACATCGCAAAGGGATCTCCAGGTGCTGGACTGGCGGTTGAGGCCGAGGGCCCGGGCTCGCCGAAGAGCTGCAAGACGCTTCCGCCGATCGGCTTCCCTTCGGTAGAATCCCCGCATGCCCGAGCGTCCGGCGATCTGCGACTACGAAGGCTCCGATTACCAGGAGCGTTTCTGGGATCAGGGCGGGCGCGCCTATGAGGACGGGGCCGAAGCGATCGCCCTCGGACGTATGCTCCCGGCCGGCGGCGAGCGGATGCTCGAAGTCGGGGCGGGCGCCGGCCGCAACACCGAGCGCTACGAGGGGTTCGGCGAGGTCACGCTTCTGGACTACTCGCGCACCCAACTCGAGCAGGCCCGGCGGCGCCTGGGGGACTCACAGCACTATCGCTTCGTCGTAGCCGACGTCTACCGGATGCCGTTCGCCGCAGGGGTCTTCGACGCGGCGACGATGATCCGGACTCTACATCACATGCAAGACCCCGCCGCCGCCCTCCGGAGCGTTCGCGAGGTCTTGACGTCCGGGGCCTTCTTCCTGCTCGAGTATGCAAACAAGCGCAACCTGAAGGCGATCGGTCGCTGGCTCGTGCGGCGCCAATCCTGGAGCCCTTTCGACCGGAATCCGGTCGAGTTCGCTCGGTTGAACTATGACTTCCACCCTGCGGCGGTCCGCACCTGGCTGGGGGAGGCCCGGTTTCACGTGAAACAGGAGATCCCGGTTTCCCACTTGCGCATCGCGTGGCTCAAGCGGCTCCTCCCTCAGTCGGCGCTCCTGGCCCTCGAGCGGCCCTTGCAGCGCCTCGGTCGGGCATGGCTCTACACGCCGAGCGTCTTCGTCGCGGCGCGGGCAGGCGGTTCTCCGCAGCCTCCCCTCCCGTTTGCGTGGCGCTGCCCGTCGTGCGGGGCGGAGGCGATGACCGAAGCGGCGGATGGCGTGCATTGCGGGAGCTGCCGGCGGACGTGGCCCAAGCGCGACGGGATCTACGAGTTCAGACTGTAATCCGGGCCCAGGCGCCCCACCGCGAGGTCCTCCGACGTGAAGAACCACTACTTCTCCCTGATCGCCGTCGTCACCATGCTGGCCTGTTCGGTCCCCGGGCGTCTAGCGGGCGAAACCCAGCCTGTCCCAGGGGATGCCACCTTCACCGCGGGGCCGACTGACACTTCCGTGCCGGTGACGGTGACGCCCCTGCCGCCCACGGCGACGCCCCTGCCGCCCGCGATCAGCGCCGAGACCGTTGGACGGCTCAGGGTCAGCAAAAGCTTCGCGGAGGGGATCGTCCGTGCCGTCGACTTCTCGCCGGACGGAACCGTCCTGGCGGCCGCCGAAGGGGACCCGGCCGCCTCGATCGGAACGATCCAGCTCTACAACCCGGCGACGGGCGTCTCGCTAGGAACGCTAGAGGGGCATGAATCGGGCGTGTGGGGCCTGGGGTTCTCGCCCGACGGTCGATACCTGGCATCGGCGGGTCGCGACCGCACCGCCAAGGTGTGGGATTGGCGCCACCACACGCTGGTGTATTCGCTCGATTTTCCCCATGAGGTCACGAGCGTTGCGTTCTCTCCCGACAGCCGTACCCTGGCGGTGGGGGGCGTCGACGAGCTTCCCGGAGCAAACCTCGAGGATGCCGCGATCTGGACCTTTGCCGTCGACAGCTGGACTTCGCAGCTCAAGCTGGCCGAGTACTGGAACATCTCCGACATCGCCTATACGCCCGACGGATCGCTGATCATCGGAGGCGGGACCTCGCGGAACGTCCGCGTCTGGAAGGCCGGCGACGGGGCTGAGCAGTTCATCTTGTATCACCCGGGACAGGTAGGAAGCATCGCCGTCGCACCGGACGGAACCATCGTCGCCACGGCAGGATGCGAACAGTCGGATGCCTCCCACCAGTGCGTGCGCGGCGCGGTCTGGTTGTGGAGCCTGAGTACCGGCAGGCTGATCGCCACGGTTTCCGACTTCGAGCAAGGCGTTGCCGGTGTTGTCTACTCCCCGGATGGCACCCTCCTCGTCGCCGCAACTCCGGATGGAACGCTGCATGCCTACTCGGCAGCGGAACAGCGGCTGCTGTGGACGGCTTCTGCGCCGCCGGGGCTTTTCAATGTGCTCATCGGTGACATGGCGCTCTCCACCGATGGACGATTCATTGCCACGGGCGGATCGGGGAGGATCGACGTGTGGGAAGTGGGTGAGTAGAACCTGACCCGGTACGCGGGCCGTGCAGGCGGGCGTTCCCGCGTCAGGTCCGAGTGCGGCGCATCGGCGAACGGCGCGACGCCATCACGAACGAGACGAGCTGATCGACATAGCGCTCCCGGGCCGCCCGGCTCCGGATCGACGGTGCGCGTCGTGACGCGGTCTCGGGCATCAGTGCCAGGAAGACGATGCCTCCCAAGGCGGTCGAGAGCGCTCGGCGTGCTTCGGCTTCGTCGAAGGAGGGCGCGCCGCTTCGAAGCTCGCGCACCAGGCGGTCCATCCAGGTTGCCTGCATCTGGAGGAAGGGACTGTCGCCGATGCCCTCGATCAATGGCGACCACAAGTGGGCCCGGATCAGGTTTGGATACGTCAAAGTCCCCTGGACCATGTAGTCCAACAAGGTGCGCAGCCGGTGGGCGAGGCTCTCCTTTCCGCTCAGGATGGCCTGGGTATCGGCCATCATGTTGTCAAGGCTGAGCGCCAGCGCCGCCTCGACCAAGGCCTCCTTGGTGCCGAAGTAGTAGTGGAGCGCAGCGTTGTTGACGCCGGCCTGAGCGGCGATGGCGCGGGTCGTCAACGCCTGGATGCCATTCGCCTCGATCGCGGCGATCGTCGATTCGAGGATGTGCATCTTCGTCGGCCGTTCGCTCATGATCTCGCCGCTCCTTCCTCGATGCGCGGGGTCAAGGGTCTGGGAGGGTCGTGCCGGACGGCTCGCCAGCGGCGTCCAATGAAAGCCGCCACTCGTTCGGGCGGGAAGAGTCCGCTGACGACTCGCAACACATGGTTGACCCGGCCGGGGATGACGACGGCCTTCCCGGCAAGGGCGGCGTCCAAAGTCTGGGATGCGACCGGACCGACGTTCCTCGTCGTCCACTGGCCCCACCAGCCTTGGGCGCGAATGCTGTGCAGCGTGACGGGATTGGTCGGAAGGCCGGCGGGACACAGTACGGTGACGGTCGCGTCGCGCGCGTCGAGTTCGTGGCGCAGGGCCAGCGATAGGTCGAGCAGGAATCGCTTGGACGCCGCGTAGGTCGCCTTGATCGGCATCGGGTAGTAGCCGGCCAAACTGCTGACGTTGATGATCCGCAGCGGCCGGGCCAGGTCGCGCCGCTCGAGGGCGCGGCGCGTCATCTCGACGGTCCCCTCCACGTTGAGGCGGATGATCGTTCGGAGGTGCTCAATCGTTTGATCGACGAAGGCGCCTTCGAAATCGGTCCCGGCGACGTTGATCAGCATGTGCAGTCGCACGCCGCGCCGGTCGATCTCGGACCATAGGGCCTGGCGGGAAGCGGGATCAGTCAGATCACTGGTTGCGGTCTGGACTTCGGAGCCGTAGAGTCGTTCGAGTCCGGTCGCCAGCGCGGCAAGAGCGGACTCCGAGGTATCGGTCAGAAAGAGCCGCCAGCCCCGGGCGGCGCACTCGGCGGCGAACGCCTTGCCAAGGCCTCCGCCAGCGCCGGTGATTAGGACGAAGGAGCGCATTGCCTACCTCGCGGGCCATCCGTTGCGTCGTCCGGCCCACCTGGATCCATCCTAGCGGCACCCTTGCGAAATGTCAAGCGCTTGGTTATACTCAGTGGTGTAACCAAGTGGTTACATGTGAGGTGGCAGTGCCGAACGCAGGGCGGGTGGCCGTGGTGACGGGGGCGACCTCGGGGATCGGGCTGGAGGTGGCCCGGGCGCTCGATCGCGCCGGCTGGCGCGTCATCGGCGTGGGGCGCTCGGCGGAGAGGTGCGCCGTCGCTGGCCAGTCGGTCCGCGCCGAACGGCCGGAGTCGGCCATCGGCTTTGAGGTTGCCGATCTCGGCTCGCAGCGCCAGGTGCGCGATCTGGCGGCGCGGCTCGCGGCCAGCGCGCCGGTCATCGATGCGTTGATCAACAACGCCGCCGGCGTGCCGTCCTGGTTCACCGCGACCGAGGACGATTACGAGATGCAGTTTGCCGTCAACCACCTGGCGCCGTTCCTGTTGACCGCCCTGCTCTTCCCGGAGTTGCGCGCCGCGAGTCGAGGACGGGTGGTGACGGTCACCTCCGGATCGCACCGCGGGGCGCGCATCCACTGGGACGACGTCATGCTCCGCCGCCATTACAACCCGCTGCGCGCCTATGGGCAATCCAAGCTGGCGAATGTGATGTTCAGCCTCGAACTCAACCGCCGGGCATCCGCCACTCGGGTGCGCGCCTACGCTGCTGATCCGGGGTTGGTCGACACGGATTTGGGATCGAAGGCCGCCAGCGGGATCGCCCGCTGGGTGTGGGAGCGCCGGCGGCGGAGCGGGGCGTCGGCTGAAGACGGAGCGCGGACGATCGTCCACGTGGCCAGCGATCCATCGGTCGCGGATTCGTCGGAGGTCTACTGGCGCGACGGACGACCCAAGGCCCCCGACGAGTATGCCACCCGGCCGGAGGAGGCACTTCGCCTGTGGGAGCTCTCCGAGCGGCTGTGCGGGATTCGGTTTGACCCAGGGGGATGACGCCGGATCGGCGGCGCGCCGGTTCGATGGCTCTTGCCTTGCCCGTTGACTTCGCCTAGAGTGTGAGCGCCGCCCCTTCGGTGGGCGGGTGACGGCGGAGGCCCCCGATGAGCCCCAAACGAGATACCTATGGCGTTGACGTCGCCGGATTGCGCCGCGGCCTGCCCTTGTTCGAGGTGGCGCCCGGCGTCCGGATCGCGGTCCTCAATATCCTGGGCGACACGGAGCTGGTCGAGGCCTGCGCCCGGGCGCTGGCCGATCGTCTGAAGACGGTCGACTACGAACTGATCGTCACCCCGGAGGCCAAGAGCATCCCCCTCGGACATGCCCTGTCCGCCGTCACCGGAAAGGGCTACGTCGTCCTGCGCAAGATCTCCAAGATCTACATGGGGGAGACTCTGCAGGTCCAGACGATTTCGATCACGACCGGCGCTCCTCAGACGCTGTACCTCGATGAGAAGGATCGCGATCGGGTCGCCGGCAGCCGCGTGGTCCTGCTCGACGATGTCGTCAGCACCGGCTCGACGCTCGAGGGGATGCGCCAGCTGATGCGGTTGGCCGGGGCCACGGTGGCGGCGGAGGCGGCGGTTTTCACCGAGGGCGATCCGCAGCGCTGGAAGGACATCGTCGCCCTCGGACACCTCCCGGTCTTCGCCGACGACTGACATGGCCGGGGAGCTGATCTCGATCGGGGATACCCGCCTGTACGTCGAGTCGCGGGGGGATGGGACGCCGCTGATCGTGCTCCACGGCGGTCCCGGGCTCGACCACCGCAGCTTCGGTGACTACCTTGATCCCCTGGCCGATCGCCATCGGCTGCTGCTCGTCGACCAGCGCAGCCAGGGCCGCTCGGATCCAGCGCCAGCCTCGACGTGGTCCCTCGAGCAAATGGCCGCCGACGTGACGGCCCTGGCACGGAACCTGAATCTCGAGCGCTACGCCGTATTGGGACACTCCTACGGGGCCTTCGTCGCCCTGCAGCATGCCGTCGACTTCCCCGGGGTTCCGGGGGCGACGATCGTTTCGAGCGGCGTACCATCGGCGCGTTTCCTCGAACACGTCGACGTGAACCTGGCGGCCTTCGAACCGCTCGAACTGCGTGAGCAGGTGAAGCGTTCGTGGGAAACCGAGAAGATCGTCGAGACGGCCGACCAGGTGGCCGCGCTGCTCCACGACCAGATGCCATTCCACTTCGCCGATCCGCTGGATCCGCGGATCGCCGAGTACGAGACGCGAACTGGCGGCGGGGTTTTCTCACCGGAGGTGCTGCGGCACTTCGCCAACCTAGAATACGGCTCGATCGAGGTCGAAGCGCGCCTGGCCGGAGTCGTCCACCCGGTCCTGGTCCTGGCCGGGCGTCATGACCGAGTGTGTTCGGTGCCGGCGGCCGAGGCGACGGCAAAGGGGGTGCCGCGCGGCGATCTGGTGGTCTTTGAGCGAAGCGGGCATATGACCTTCGTCGAGGAGAACGAAAGCTACCTTGCCGCCGTTCGCACCTTCCTCGATCGGACCGTTCCACCCTCCGGATAGACCCTGTGTCGGCCCGAGTCGAGCCGTTCACCGAGGCGCACCTCGCCGTGGCGGCCAAGATCTTGGCCGCTCGCCACGCCCTGCACCGAGAAGCGAACCGATCTCTCGCGCCGGGAGATCCAACAGACTTTCTGCGGAGAGCCTGGCAGCAGCCCGATGTCTCTGGAGCGGTCGCCCTGGAGGGCCGGCGGGTCACCGCCTACCTCCTTGCGCAGATCCGCGACCATCCGATCTTCGGCCGTTGTGCTTGGGTGGGACACGCCGGGCATGCCAGCGAGGACACCGAACTCCTCCGAGACGTGTACGCCGCCGCGGCGGATGCGTGGGCGAACGCCGGTGCCGATCGACACTACGTGCTGGTGCCGGCGTTTGCCGCCGCAATCGCGCCCTGGTACCGGCTGGGCTTCGCCCACATGCACGTGGAAGCCCTGCGACCGCTGGAGACCGAGGCGGTCGACCCTCCGGACGGCGTCCGGCTTCGGCGCGGCTCCCCGTCCGATCTAGAACTTGCCGAAGAAATCGACCTCGAGATCTACCGCATCCAGGAACGGTCGCCGTCGTTCGCTCGCCTGACAGTCGATCGCGACGCCCGCGCCGCTGAGTGGCTCGAGCTTGACCTGTTCGAGGACGGGCTTCGCTACCTGGTCGCAGAGGAGAATGGACGGACCGTGGCGCATGCATTGAACTACCGTCCCGATCCAGTGCTGGGGGTGCCGGCGGATGCGGCCCATCTGGCCTCGACCGCCGTCCTGGAACCGGCGCGCGGACGCGGGATCGGCGCCGCGATGCTGGCCGAGATCATGCGACTGGCAGCCGAAGCCGGATACCGGCATCTGGTGACCAATTGGCGCATCACAAACCTGTCCGCCTCGCGCTTCTGGGAGTCGCGCGGCTTCCAGCCGATCTACCACCGTCTTCATCGAACCTTGGGCATCGGCTGAAGGGAACTCGATCACCTGAGTCCGTTTTTCAGGCTGTTTACACCTTCATCACAAGACCGGAACTCGCGTGGGCGATCATCCAGGCAACTCTCCTGTGGAGGTGATGCCGTGGGAATCGCTGCAACCATCAAGATCCTGACCTTGTCCGGGCTCGTGGCGGCGGTCTTCCTTCCTCAGACCGCCTCGGCGGCTCGGCAGGAAGCGGCCGCCGCTCCGCCCGGGCCGATCGTCGAATGTCTCGAGCAAACGGGGGGGAACGCCGACGCCTTCCTGGCGTGCCTGCGCGCCCAGGCGGACGAGCTCGGCTACCCCGAAGGATGGGAGGCGCGGCTCCGGACCTTCCTGGAGAACCATCCTGACTGGCAGGCCCGACTGCGGCTTCGGGCCGATCGCTGGGAGGATCGCCGCGATCGGCGGGAAGACCGCCGCGATCGACGGGAGGACTTGCGCGATCGTTGGGAGGACAGGCGCGATCACGACCGCGATTGGGAAGACCTGTTCGACCGCTGGGAAGATCGCCGTGACCGGCGCGAAGACCGGTGGGACAAGTGGGAAGACCGCTGGGACCGCCGCAAGGGCGTGTGAAGCGTGATCACCGCGAAAACTGCGGGGCTGGATTGCCCGCCCCGCAGTTTTCGCGTTTCGGCCTCGGCTGGAAGCGTTACTCGAGAGGCCTCCTGGCGGAGATGGCCGAGCTGGTGAAGCGGTTGGCTAGCTGGCCCAACTGGTCCTCCGGGAGTCGACCGACCAGCTTCGAGCCCTCGTGGGGAAGGTCGTCCTTGTTCATCCGATACTCGATCTCAAGCTGGATTTCGGAGAACCCCGCCTCGGTGAGTGACTGTTCCCATTCCGCCCGGGTCAGCGCCCCTGCGGCGCAGCCGGCCCAGTCGACGGCCTGACGGATTTCGGCCGGGGACAGGGCGAACCCGCTCAGGTCTGGATCGATGACGATATCCGAGATCGCCAACCGGCCGCCGGGGCGAAGAACGCGGAAGGCTTCGCGCAAGGCCTGGGTTTTGTCGGGAGTGAGGTTGACGACGCAGTTCGAAAGGATGACGTCGACGGTCTCATCCGGCAGCGGAAGGTCTTCGAGGTCGCCCGGGAGGAACTCGACGTTGTCGACTCCGGCGCGGGCGGCGTTGCGGCGAGCGAGATCGATCATCGACGGCGTGGCGTCCACGCCATAGACGTAGCCATCGGGTCCGACGCGCTGGGCCGCCAGGAAGGCGTCCAGGCCGCCGCCCGATCCGAGATCGAGCACCGCCTCGCCAGGGCGTAGGGCCGCCAGGGCTGTCGGATTGCCACAGCCGCGGGAGCTGGCGATGGCTTCCACCGGGAGCCGGGACAAGTCCTCGGCCTCGTACAGACCGCCGCAACACGGCGACGGCGCAGCGAGATTGCCCTCAACCGAATCGGCAACCTTTGAGTAGTGCTGCCGGACGCTTTGACGGATGTCTTCAGCCGGTCGATTCATGGAACCCTCCACCCTTTCAGGGCAAGATGACTTCGAGAAAGGCGCGCAAGCGCTCGCGACCCGCTTCGAACGCAGGGCGATTGATCGTGTAGTGGGCCCACAGGCCTTTCCGCTCGACGGAAACCCAACCTGCCCGCCGAAGCAGGCCGAGGTGGTGCGAGATCGTAGGTTGAAGGATCGGCAGGGCGGCCTCCAGATCGCACACGCAGACCTGCCCGGGGTTGGCTGCCAGGATGTCGAGGATCTGCAGGCGCACCGGATCGGCCAGCAGTTTGAGGTCCTCGGACAGCCGATCGGCCTGCGATGGCCCCAACCGTCGTGCTTCCGGTTCTACGCAGCAGCGCTCCCCGAGCATCCGCCGTTGGGCCTGAGTCGTGGTCGCTCCCATGCACCGACTCTAGCACTATATTGATGATTGTCAATATAGTTTGTCATGGACGAATGTGGGAGAATCGTCATGGTGGCGAAGCTAGAGGACGAGGGCTCTGGCCGGGATCGCCCGGTGACCCGGGGTGAGTTGCGGCGCTCGACCGGGGAGCGCGGCACGCCCCGGCTTGTGGCCTACCGGGGCGTTGTCTACGACGTCACCGATTGTCCCAAATGGCGCACCGGGATCCACGAGTCCCAACACTTCCCCGGACAGGATCTGACTTCAGAGCTGCCCGAGGCGCCCCACGACGAGGACGTTTTCCAACGCCCGTGCGTCCGCCGGGTCGGGCCGCTCGTCGATTGACCGGGTCGAGCGCTCGTGGGGGTTGGTCAGCCGCAGAGCGGTCGACCGGCGGAGCAGCTGACTTCGAAGGGGCCGGCGCCAGGTCCCTGGCGCCGGCCCGCGGATGTCGTGGACTAGGGCCACGAGTAGCGCACAGTATAGGTCAGCTCGGTCTCGCCCTCTGGAGGGATCTGCACCCGGAACTCGATCGTCGAGCTGTCCATCTCATCGTAGTCGTGTGACGAGCGCAGGATCCGCCAGTTGGTCCAGCGGAAGAGGTGCTCCACGACGCGTACCTCGACCTTCTCGTCCTTGTGGTTGCGCAATGTGATGCGATAGGTTTCCTCGATCGTCTTCTGGCTCGGCAAGCGGAAGTCGGTCTGGACCCGTTCCCCGACGATGTCGAAGGCATCCCCGACGTACAGACGCAGGGTCTCGCCCTTGGGGGTGTGGTCGATCGTGTCCTCGCCGATCAAGAGGGCCGCGCCGTCGACGTCTTCCTGGTAGACCCGGATCCGCCCGCGTGGCAGATCGGCCTCGACATCGTCGGTATCGAACTCGACCATCACCATCACCTTGGGATTGGAGGCGATGCCGTACGACGGATCGGTCTGGGGGTAGCCCGAGTAGCCGCAGTACCAGTAGTAGCTGCGGCACTGCAGGCCGTCGTAGACGAAGAACTTGGCGGCGGCGACCCCGGGAGAGCGCACGAACTCAATCTGCTTGGTCTCGTTGTCGCGGACCGTCACCGGGCGCGGGACTTCGTAGAGATGGTACTCGAAGAACTCGCGCTGCTCGATCGCCTCGGCGGTGGCGGTCGGCATGGCCCGCAGCTGCAGCTCGTCGGCGGCGAAGCCGGCTTCGGGAAGCCGCTGCAGGTCGCCGGCGACGAGTTTGAGCAAGGCATCGCGGTAGGTTGTCCCGCTCGTGTTGACGACCGTAACCCAGCCATCGAGGTCGATTGAGCGTTCATTCGCGGCGAGCAGCAGCACGTAGTCGGCGCTCCAGCTGACGCCGCCCGTCAGGTAGGTGATCTCGACATCCTGGAGTCCGGCCTGCTCGGCCAGGAGCTTCCAGGCCAGGGTCGGCCGGGTGATCAACCCCTCGGGGAGTTCGGGGAAGGAGAACTCCTGGATGTCATCGGCGTTGACAACCGTCACGCGCCCGTCGTCGTCCTGCAGGATGACATCGCCCCTCCCACTGAGGAGCGTGCCCTCGTACAGCGTCCCGTCACTCGTCACCACCCGAATCTGCTCGTCGAGATACTTCTCGAGCAGAGCCGCCGCGCCGACCAGGTCGAACTCATAGTTCTGCTCGAGGACGGCCGTGCCACCGGGGTCGCTGAGGGAACTGAACAGGACGCTGGTGGGATCGATCGCTGCGGCGACGTCTCCGAAGCGGAGATCGTTGAGCCCCTCCCGGAACTCGAACTGACGGCGGTCTCGCACCAACGCCGTCCCCTGGTTGTAGACGGTCAGGGCCAGCCCGCCGTCGGCGGCCTCGGCGGTCGCCGTGCGCTCCGGGGTGACGCCTGGTCCTAGGCCCAGCGAGGTGCAGGCGATGGCGAATGCGGTCAGGGCGAGGGCGGGGAAGGCGAGGCGGCGAAGGGCAAGACGTTTCATGGCGGCCTCCTGTTGTGGTCGTTGGTGAGAGGACGCCGGACCTGAGCGAAAAGTTCCGTTGGTCGGCCCTTGGATTCGGGGCGCAAGGAATTCTTAAGGGTCTTTGATAGAATTCCCTCAGGAGAAGACCTATGCTGAGCGATGTCTTTCGCCGACGCGACGAGGAGGCCAAGGTCCGCAAGGAGGGCCGCCTGCCTCCCGGCCAATCGTTGACACAGAAGTTCCCGGTGCTGCACTACGGTCCGGTGCCGCCGTTCGACCCGGCCACCTGGGATTTTCGGGTGTGGGGCGAGGTCGAGCAGGAAGTGCGCTGGACGTGGGAGGCGTTCCAGGCTCTGCCGCGCCGCAAGGTCGTCATGGATATTCACTGTGTGACCCGCTGGAGCAAGTTCGATACGGCCTGGGAAGGGGTGGCGCTGGGGGATCTGGTGGCGCAGGGCCTGATCCGGCCCAAGCCGACGGCCAAGTTCGTCATGCAGCACTGCGAATACGGGTTCACGGTGAACGTCCCGCTCGAGATCGCCCTGGCCGACAACTTCCTGCTGGCGACCCACTTCGATGGCGAGCCGATTACGCCCGATCATGGCTACCCGGTCCGCGGGATCGTCGGCAACATTCCGGGAGCCGACCTCAAGACCCCGTACTTCTGGAAGGGCGGGAAATGGGTCCGCTCGCTGGAGTTCATGACGGAAGACCGGTTGGGTTTCTGGGAGCAAGCCGGCTATCACAACGAAGCCGACATCTGGAAGGAGCAGCGCACGGCCCGCCTCTGGTAGCTGCCGCCCGTCGGCCTGGAAAGATCCCAGAGCCGGGTATACAATCCGGAGCCGCGTCATCACCAGGTCCGGGCCCCGCGGTTCGCGCGGGGCCCTTTCGCTTCCCCGTCGGAGGGTTGAATGCAGGACGCCTTCTTGTTCTTCGTGACCGCCCTCATCTGGGGATCGACCTGGTTGGCGATCACCTTCCAGCTCGGGACGGTTTCCCCGGAAGCTTCGATCGTCTACCGGTTCGCCCTGGCGGCCTTGATCCTGGCAGTCTTCGCCTGGGTACGGCGACTGCCGATGCGCTTCAGCCTGCGCCAGCACGCGTTCATCGCGCTGCAGGGCACGTTCTTGTTCTCGATCAACTACATCCTCGTGTACCTGGCGGAGCTGTATCTGCCGAGCGGGCTCGTGGCGATCATCTTCTCGACGATCATCATCACCAACGTGTTATTCGGCGCTCTCTTCCTCGGCAATCCAGTCCGGCCGCGTGTGGTTGCCGGTGCCTTGATCGGAATGGCCGGCCTGGCGATGGTCTTCTGGCCGCAGCTTCGCGGGCTCGATTTCAGCGGGACCGTCGTCCTGGGATTGCTGTTCTCCTTCGGCTCGCTGATCTCGGCCTCGCTGGGGAACATCCTCTCGGCCCGCAATCAGCGGAACGGGCTGCCGGTGGTACAGACCAATGCCTTCGGGATGGCCTACGGGGCGCTCGTCACGCTGGCGATCGCCCTTGTTCGCGGGGCGACCTTTGGTTTCGAGCCGACGGGGAGCTACATCTTCTCCCTGCTGTACCTCTCGGTCTTTGGCTCGGTGATCGCCTTTGGCAGCTACCTGACGCTCATCGGGCGGCTGGGGGTCGATCGCGCCGCCTATGTGATGGTCGTCTTTCCCCTGGTGGCGCTGGCCCTCTCGACGCTGTACGAGGGCCTCGGGTGGAGTACGCTCGCCTTCGCCGGCGTCGGCCTGGTGATCCTCGGGAACGTGCTGGCGCTGCGGCGGCGGCGCCGGCCTCCTACAGACCCGGCCCAGGCCTCCTCCTGAGTTGTCCCTGTACGCTGTGGCGGCATTCCCTATAATGGAAGGGGACGACCGTGGCCGAAGCGGATGCCTTCCAGGGCGAGCGAAGCCGGATGGTCGACGAGCAGCTGCGTCGCCGTGACATCTTCGATCGGCGCGTGCTTGAAGCGATGCGCTCCGTGCCGCGCCACCGCTTCGTCCCCGAAGATCTTGATCACCTGGCCTATAGCGACGCGCCGCTTCCGATCGGTCACCGTCAGACGATCTCCCAGCCGTACATCGTCGCCCTGATGTCGCAAATGCTTCGCCTGCGAGGGCCGGAGAAGGTGCTCGATGTAGGGACCGGATCCGGATACCAGGCGGCGATCCTGGCCCGACTGGCGCAGCGCGTCATCAGCCTGGAGCGGATCCCGGAGCTGGCGGAGGGAGCACGCGCCCTCCTGGCCGACATCGGCGTGGAGAACGTCGAAGTCTGTGTCGCCGACGGCTCGTCGGGGTGGCCGCCGGAGGCGCCGTACGGCGCGATTCTGGTGGCGGCTTCGGCGCCGCGCGCCCCGCGCCCGCTCCTTGAGCAGCTCGCTGAAGGCGGTCGGTTGGTGATCCCCGTGGGTGGGGTGGAGGGGCAAATCCTCGAACGCTGGACGCGACGCGGGGATGGTTGGGACTGCGAGCAAGCGGCTCCGGTCAGCTTCGTACCGCTCGTCGGGGAGTTCGGCTGGAGCGCCGACCTTCGATCCCTCTAGCGCGGCGAGCCGTTTCCCTCATCCGCCGCACGCAGCAGTACGCCGTTCCCGGACGGATCGCGCACCAACAGGCCGCCTTCGGCCGGTTGGATCGGGACGCCCTTGCGGGCAAGACGGGCTTCGATCGCCGCCAGCTCGTCGGCGCTGGGCAGAAGCACGGAGAAATGGCGCAGGCCGAGTGAGTCCGGCGCCGGCAGCGGAGCGCCCTCTCCCAGCCACGTGTTGACCCCGATGTGATGGTGGTACCCGCCGGCGCTTACGAACGCCATGCCGAGCTCGGCGCTGTAACCGCGATCCTCGAAGCCCAGGATGTCGCGGTAGAAGCTGAAAGCCGCCCGGAGATCGGAAACGTGCAGGTGGACGTGGCCCATCCGCGTCGCCCCGGGCAAGGGATCTTCGATCGAGGCGCCGGGCGGCAGCGTGGAGAAGAGGACCTCTAGATCGAGGGGATCCCGCCCCGATCGCGGCCGGCCTTCGGCGTCGCGGGCGACGAAGCTGCCGCTCTCGAAACCGAAGGTCCCGTCTTCGGGAGTGTCGACGTAGAGCTCAATCCCGTTGCCCTCCGGGTCTTCGAGATAGGTCGTCTCGGTCATCACATGGTCGGTCGGAGCATTGGGGATCCGATGCGCGATCAGCCGGGCGATCGCCCGGGCCAGGTCGTCGCGGGCAGGGACGAGAACGGCGAAGTGGTACAGGCCGGTCGTCCCGCGCACCCGCCGTGCCCGAGGGACTTCGACCAAGTGCAACAGGTCTCCACCGCCCGCCCCGAGGGAGGCGGTGGCTCCGTCGCGTCGATGGAGGTGGAGCCCAAGGATGCCCTGATAGAAGTCGATCTGCCGGCTGAGATCGGCGACGGCCAGCGAGACGGGACCGATCCGGGTCTGGGAATGGATGGAAGCTTCTGCCATCATCGATGGGATTCCGACCTCGGCGATTCTCTCACGTCATCCGGCGGCACCCGACCTGGATCGGGAAGAGCGACCGGGGAGCCATCGGCTCCCCGGTGGAAGGACAATGGCGTGGAGTCGCTCAGCCGCCGATGTGCATCGGCATGACAACATGCAGAAAGTCGTCGCGCCCCACCGGCTTGAGGACCCCCGGGGACGAGGCGTTCGTCGTTTCCAGGGCGACATTCGGGGTATCGATCGCCGAGAGGACGTCGACCAGGAAGCGAACATTGAAGGCGATCTCGATCGCCTCCCCGTCGACATTGGCGTCGACGGCGGCTTCATTGGAGCCGGTCTCGGCCGAAGTTGCCGTGACCAGCATCCGTCCCGGCTCGAGCTCGCTTCCCGGAGTGATCCGCAGGCGGGCCGAGTGGGCGGCCTCGCGGGCGAAGATGTCGGCGGCGCGGCAGGCCTTGAGGAAGGCGCCCGTTGCCAAGACCGTTCGCGTTGCGGCCGAGCGCGGGATGATCGTCTGGTAGTCCGGGAAGGTTCCCTCGATCAGTTGCGAGACGAGCTCGATATCCTTGCCTCGGAAGACGACCTGGCCGCGGTTGGGCGGGATCGACATGTGGACGCTCTCGGCGCCGTCGGGAAGGATTCGGGCAAGCTCGATCAGGGCGCGAGCCGGGACGATCGCCTTGGCGCGGCCCGGTCCTTCACCTCCGAGATCGACGTTGCGGACCGAGAGACGGAATCCATCGGCGGCCGCCAGGGTCATCTTGCCCTCGTCGATTTCGATCAGGACCCCGGTCAGGACGGGCCGCGAATCGTCGGTTGAGGCTGCGAAGGCGACCTGGGCGATGACCTCGCGCAAGTCGGCGACCGGCAACGTCAGACCGTCGTCGCCCGGCGCCGGGGGCATCGGCGGGAATTCCTGCGAGTCGATGCACTTGACTTCGCTGTGGAAGGAGCCGCATTGGATCTGCAGCGATTGGGTCCGGACCGCCAACTCCATCTCTACTCGATCGCTTGGGAGCGTGTTGACCAGGTCGACCAGGGTCCCGGCGGGCGCGGTCGTCGAGCCTTCATCCTCCACCTTGGCGCCGATCCAGCAGGTGATGCCCATCTCGAGGTTCGTGGCCGAAAGACGGAGACGGCCGCCGTCGGTCGCTAGGAGAATATTGCCGAGGACCGGCAAGGTGCTACGACGCGCCGCGGCTCGATTCACGATCGCCAGGCCGCGCGCGAGATTCTCTTGTAGGCAGGAGACTTTCATTGGGTACGTTCCTCCGAGGCGACGCGAAGGCGTGAGCGAAGTATACACGAGGAAGGCCGCGCCGACGCCCGCGAACCGGTCCCGGAGACGGCGCGCAAGCCACGCCCGCCCGGCTCCGAGGAGCGGCGTGTACGCCAGTTGATCTGCGATCCTCGCTATGGAGAGATCCAGTCGGCTGCGGCGTGCCACGGCGCGTTGGCACCCGCCGGCGCGCCGGGCGGCGCGGGCGTGGACACTGCCACCGCTCTGGCGTATAGTTGACGCCATGGCCGGGCGAGACCTCGAACACGAGATCGATGAGCTCCGCCAGCTGATCTTCCGACTGTCGCGCCTGGTCGAAGTCAGCGTCACTCTCAACTCGACGCTCGAGCCCGAGCCCCTGCTCAACTTCCTGATCGGCTCGGCCGCCGAGCTGCTTGAATCGGAAGCGGCCTCGATCCTCCTGTTCGACGAAAAGACCCAGCGCCTGTACTTCGCCGCCTCCACCGGCGCCGACCCGGCTGAACTGCGCAAAATCCCGGTTCCGCTGGAGGGGTCGATCGCCGGGACGATCTATCGCGAGGATCGGCCTCTGATCATCAATGAAGTCGCCTCCGACCCGCGTCACTTCCGGCAGGTCGGCGAGCGCATCCGGTTTGAGGCGCGCACCCTGATCGGCGTCCCGATGCGGATGCGCGATCGCCGGATCGGTGTGCTCGAGGCGCTGAACAAGCGTCGGGGGCCCTACAACGAAAATGACCTACAGACCCTGTCCATCATCGCTTCACAGGCGGCGGTCGCGATCCACAACGCCAACCTGGTCCAGGCGCTGCAGCGGGCGTATGACGAGCTTGGAAAAGTGGAGAAGCTGAAGAGCGACTTCATCGCCATCGCTTCGCATGAACTGCGCACGCCGTTGGGGGTGATCCTGGGGTACGCCGCCATCCTCAAGGAAGACGCCGACCAATCGACGTCGGAGCATGCCCAGGCCGTCTTGAATTCGGCGCTGCGGATGAGGGCGCTGATCGAAGACATGACCAATATGAACATGCTGCGGGTCGGCTCGGCCGAGCTCGCACCGACCCGTCAGGCGCTGCAGCCGATCCTCGAGGCCGCCTGTGACGAGATGCGCCCCCTGATCGAGGCCAAAGGCCAGGAGCTCACGCGCCGGGCACCGGCCGAGGCCCTGATGGCCGTGATCGACGGACCCAAGCTGACGATGGCGCTAACCAACTTGCTCAACAACGCCATGCGCTTCACCCCAAGCGGGGGCAAGATCGACATGGGCTTGGAACGCCATGGCTCAGAGGTATGGCTCAAAGTGAGCGACAATGGCGCTGGCCTGGCAGCGGATCAACTCGAGAGAGTCTTCGACCAGTTCTATCAGGTGGAAGACCACATGACCCGCCGGCACGAGGGCATGGGGCTGGGCCTTTCGATTGTGCGCGCGGTCGCCCGTGGACACAATGGCCGAGTATGGGTCGAAAGCCCGGGGATGAACCAGGGCTCGACCTTCACGATTGCCCTGCCGCTGGCGACCTGAGGCTAGTCGCTGATCCGGTAGACGGCGTCCCCGCGGCGGGCCGGCTGGCTGAGCTTCACGGCGACCTCGGTGCCGGCCTCAGCCTTCTCCACCGGCCGGTGATCCACCTGCATGGAGTCAATCCGCTGGTCGAAGTCGGTGTGACCGCCGAGGAAGTGCAGGTGGTCGCCGAGGCGGATCCCCTTGTCAAGGCGCAGGACCGCCACCAGGATCCGGTCGAAGAAGTGGACGATGGAGCCGATGCGCTCTCCCGTGGCCATCCCTCCCTCCTTTTGCTGACGCTGGAACGACGGGCTACCGTCATTCTACAGCCGAAGGCTCCCCGGGGGTGTGAGGACAAGAACCGGAATTGACATAATCACGATACAGGGGGTTACGCGTACCGTGCAAACGGGTTTTCGGGGCCCGTATGCGGGGCAAGCCGCGAATTCCCCCTTGCGTTTTCGGTTCTCCTTATACTTGTGTTCGCTGGCTGAGGGCACGGTCACCAGGCTCGATTGAGCCAGGGCTCGAGACGGCGCCAAGAACTCGAGACCGGCCCCGGGCTAGCATGGGGGACAGAACAGGTGTTCGGCGGCGGGGCGGTCGCCACCGCGTCGCCGGAGGCGGATGCCTGGGTATGGGCTCCGCGGAACTGCCGCCAGGGTCTTCACCTGGCGTGCACGGCAACCTGAGTGGACAGTATGGAGAGTTGGGAAACGCGGCGGGCCGCAGGCCCGCAGTCGCTCGGTCTCTTGCCCCTGGTGAACGCCCGGGGGCGGCATGCCGACGTCGGTTTCCAGGTGGGCGCCGATCGGGCGGATCAGGTCAATCGCATGGTCGAATCCTACCGCCGGCTGTTCACCGACGCCGGCCCCGTTCTCGGCGTCTCCGGTTGGAATGACGCCGTGCGGATCGCGCACCGCTACCTGCCCTTCATTCAGTCGACTCTCCCGCAATATGCCGACGAGATGCGCGGCATGGCCGAGGGCGCTCAAGTCTCGTTCGACGAGATTCTGGTCCTTAACTGCCTCGAAGCGATCACGTCCGATCGGCTGGAATTGGGATGCACGAGCATGGCGGTCTCGGGCCGGGCGAGCGCCGACGGGTCGGTGCTGGTCGCGCACAACGAGGACTGGTATCCGGAAGACCTCCAACACGTCTACCTGGTGCGGGCCGAGGTCGAAGGTGAGCCTCCGTTCCTGGCCGTGAGCTACGGCGGACTGCTGCCCAACATCGGGCTCAACGCCGCCGGGATCGCGCAGTGCTGCGACACGGTCTACCCGACCGACGTGCGTCTGGGCGTCCCGCGGATCCTGGTGTCTCGGGCTGTGCTGGCGGCCGAGACGCTCGACCAGGCGATCGAAGCGGCCCTCCATCCGGAGCGGGCCGCCGGCTACAACCACCTGCTGGCCACGGCGGACGGGGACATCATCAACCTCGAGGCGTCGGCAACGGACTTCGACACGCTTTCGGTCCCGACCGGGGTCGCGGTCCACACCAATCACTATCAGAGCCGGCACATGCAGGAGATCGAGCAAACGACGGACCGGCTGTCTCGATCCCGTGCACGCCTGGCACGCGCCGAGAAGCAGCTCGGCTCACAGAACGGCTCGCTCGACGAGACCAGCTTGATCAGCGTCCTGGTCGACCATGACGGCGGCCCCTACTCGATTTGCTGCCATGCCCAGGACATGCCGTCCGTGATTGACCAACAGCAGACGATCGCCTCGCTGGTGATGAACCTCTCAGCCGGAACGCTGCGCGCCGCGTGGGGAAACCCGTGCGAGGCGACCTTTGCCGAGTATTCGCTAACGACCGAGGAACCAAGCGACGACGGATTGGGGGTGGGGTGATGCTGCGAGAACTGGAAACCAAGGGGAAGTACGAACGCTACGGCTGGCCGGCGCAAGCGCGGCCCGACGTCAAACCGCCAGAAGGCTGGAACCTCCCCCTGATCACTTCCGTGGGGCGGCCGCGATCGCATGCGCCCTCACCCGACGGTTCCTGGATCGCTTTCATCTGGGACCGGGCGGATGCCTCCGATCTGTACGCCCTGCCGTCGGAAGGGGGTTGGCCGATGCGGCTGACCTTCGACCGGGAGCCGCAAACCTACTGGACCGACGATGCGCCGGACTGGTCGCCTGACGGCCGATGGCTGAGCTTCTCCGATCGAGGCCACGTCTGGATCGTCGACGCCCGCGGCGGGATCCCGCGCAAGGTCACTAGCTTCGCCGTGGGGGCGTCGTCGCCGCGCTGGATGCCTGACTCGGACCAACTGCTGGTCAATGTCGATCGGGATGAGTGCCAGCGGATTCTCCTGACCGATCGCGAGGGATCATGGCCGCGACCGGTCAGCATCGGCCCCGGGCACGATACCTGCCCCGAGCCGTCCCCCGACGGGACCCGGATCGCTTATCTGCACAACCCGATTGACGATCTCGACCGCTCCGACCTGATGCTATTCGATCTCGACCGGAACGCCGCCTGGCGACTGGTCGGTGTTCCGGGATGCGCCGTGGGGGGCCCGAGCTGGTCTCCGGATGGTCGTTTGATCGCCTTCAGTTCCGACCGGCCGGGTTTCCATGAACTCTTCGTCTTCGACCTGGAGACGGGGCGGGAGAGGCAGGTCAGCCGGTTCTCGAACGACGTGGAGGACTACGACTGGTCGCCGGACGGTTCCCGCATCGTCTGCACCGTCAACCGGGAGGGTTCGATCGACCTCGTTCTGGTCGACGTGTCTACCGGCGACGTCCGCGAGCTGCGCCGCGGGCCGGGGGTCCACGGCAGCCCACAGTGGCTGCCCGATGGCAGGACGATCACCTTCGAGTATGAAGACCCGCTGCGGCCGGCCGACCTGTATCGCCTCGACGTCGAGACGGGGCACGTCACCCAGCTGACCTTCAGCAACGCGCCGGCGCTGGAGACGCTCGACTTGGTCATGCCGGAATCGGTGAGCTACCAGAGCCTCGACGGCCTGGAGATCCCGGCATTCCTCTATCGGCCCCGCCATCCCAACGGCGCCGCGATCGTCTATCCCCACGGAGGCCCGACGTCGCAGTACGTCCTCGAATGGGACATTTGGGCGCAGTACATGGTCGGCAAGGGCTACACCTGGCTGGCGCCGAACTTCCGCGGCAGTTCGGGGTATGGAAAGACCTTCGAACGCGCCAACCACGATACGTGGGGCGTTCGGGATACCGAAGACTGCCTGGCGGCGGCCGACTTCCTGGCGGCGAAACCGGGGATGGACCCACGCCGGGTGGGCATCTACGGGGCCTCCTATGGGAGCTATCTGGCGGTCTGCGCGCTCACGTCGGATCCGAAACACCGATTCGCCGCGGCGGTGGCCAAGTACGGCGACTGCAACATCCTGACCTCTTGGGCCCAGGGCGAGCGCGAGACGCGGGAGGACATGGAAAGAATGATGGGTCACCCCGCCGTCTGGCGGGAGAACTACGTCAACGGCTCACCGGTGCTGAAGGTGGCGAACATCCGCTCGCCCATCCTGATCGTCCACGGCTTGCAGGATGACATCGTCCATCCGCTGCAGTCGGAAGAGCTGGTCGAAGCGCTGAAGCGCGAAGGCAAGACGTTCGAGTACCGGACCTATCCGGATGAGGGCCACGGCCTGCTCCTGCGCAAGAATCAGCTCGATTTCTTCGGCCACATGGAGCGCTTCGTCGACTGGTACCTGCTCTGAGCTCGAGGCCACGTTCCTCCGGTGGCCGCTCGGTGAGGAACACCGTGGACGGTCGCGTGCAGCTGATCCGCTACGCCGATCTCACCTGGCCCGACGTGGCCGCCCTGCCGCGCCGCCTTCCCCTCGTCATCCCGCTCGGGGAGGAAGACTACGATTTCGACGCGGCGGCGAGGGCCCTCCGTTCGGAGGCGATCGGCCTCCTCCCGCCGGTCCCGTACGGGTTCTCCCGCCCCTCGGCGACGATTGATCTGGCAGTCCGCCCGTCTCTCCTGCGAAGAGTGCTGCGCGGCGTCGCCCAAGGACTTCACGCTCAGGGATTCGAGAACGTCGTCTTCCTCGATGGACATGGGGTGGCTCGCCGCGCCCGAGCCCGGGGATTGCGATTCCTAAAAGGGTTCACCCGCCGAACCTCCATGGTTCCAACGCTGCCCCCTGACCTTGGAGGGCGGGTCGTCGTCGTCAGCACCGGACACACCGAGCAGCATGGCCTCCACCTGCCCCTGGAAACCGACACCCGAATCGTCGCTGCCATCGGGGATGGACTCGCCGGCGTGGCGTCGGACCGCACCGCAGTCCTTCCGCCCTGGCCGTACGGCGTCAGCACGCATACCCGCCAGTTCGCCGGGACGCTCAACCTCGGCGGCCGGACGTTTGAGGATTTCTTCCTGGCCATCGTCGAACGGCTCGTGGCGGGCGGCGCGCAGGCGATCCTGTTCTCCAATGGTCATGGGGGAAACCATTCGTTCCTGGTGAATGTCGTCAAGTGGGCCGGGGAGCGCTGGCCGGGGGCGTTCGTCGCCACGGAGTGGCTCCACACCACAGGGCCGGCGCTCGAGCGCCACCGCACCTCGCCGATCGGCGGGATGGGACACGGCGGCGAGCTCGAGACCAGCCTGATGCTGCACCTGCGGCCGGAGACGGTTCACCTGGACCGGGCCCGCCCCGAGACCGACTTCATCGCCACCCCGGAGTACTTCATGGACTGGGCGGAGGGCGGACGGTTGATCGCCAATCCGCCGTGGACGGACGATACCCGCTCCGGGATCTATGGCGATCCGACCGTTGCGACGGCGGAGAAGGGACGGCTGTGGCTGGAGGCAGCCGTGGGTGAGAAGGTAGACTCGGTCGGTGAGATTCTCGAACAGGTTCGTCGGAGAGCCGAGCGACGCGCCCAGGCCGCCATCAGCGGATCAGTCGAGCGGGGCGCGTAGGATCGCGAGCGTTCCGGCCAGGAAAGCCAGACCGGCAAGGACGAACAGCGTTAGGTAGCCGGCCGCCGGATCCCCCGTCCATTGACTGACCGGATCGATGATCAGCCCGCCGGCAAGGCGGGCCAGACCGCTCCCGGCCGCCGTCCCGATGTTGGCCAGCCCAAGCATGCGCGCCGCCTCCACGCCGGGGACGATCTGCGTCGCCAACGCCCAACTGGTCGTGAGGAAGATCCCCACCGCGAGCCCCAAGATCGCGCCGGCAACCATTGCCGCGTTCGTCGTCGGAACGGCGACGAGAAGGGCCGTGCCCACAACGGCGAGCGCTCCGGAGGCGACGATCATTGGTCGTCGTCCGATGCGGTCGGCCAATTTCCCGGCCGGGACGGCGACCAACAGCAGCGCCAGGCCCATCAAGGCGGAGACATCCCCGACGAAGCGCTGCGCGTCGGATTCGGGCAACCCCAGGACGTCGATCACAAAGAAGAGCAAAAACGTGCTCAGGGCGATGAACCCTCCCCAGATCAGGGCCCGGTTGACGAACCACGGGAGGAAGGAGGGGTGACTGGCTCGGTCGAAGGTGAAGGCCTGACGAAGGCTGAAGCGTGGCAGCGCCCCGCCAGTGCCGGATTCTTTGGCGACCCGGAGGACGATCAGCAAACAGACGACGACTACGGCCGAGGCCGTGACAACGGCCGGAACCACCAGGCCTTCTGCAACGAGGCGGCCGGAGATCTGCCTCCCGGCAACGAAAGCCAGAATCTCGAAGGCCGCTTTCCATCCGGCCGCCGCGCCGCGCTGGCCGGCGGGGACCCGATCGGGGATCAGGGCTTGGCCGGGGGCCTGGATCGTGTTGTTCGAAACCTGAATCAAGAGCAGAAGCGCCAGGACTCCGGTGAGGGTCGGCGCGAGAGCGAGGCCGAGCAACCCGACGACGACGGCGGCGGCGCCGCCGACGAAGAATGGCGTTCGACGGCCCCAGCGGGAGCGCGTCCGATCGGAAAGATCGCCGACGATTGGCTGCCAGGCGATCGCCACCAGCAGGCCGGCGAAGGTCAGAAGGCCGAAGACCGTGTTCTTGGTCGCCGGCGCCAGCTCCAGGATGCGATGGCCGAGGACCGCCGGCTCGATCGTGTTGACGACGAAGCCCACGCCGAAGGCCAGGGCGCTGAGCCCCGCCAATCGGAGCCACCCAAGAGGCGCCGGCGCGGTTGTCATCAAGTCGGCGGAGGCAGCACGCTCACGGGCCATGGCGCAGGCTTCTCTTCCCATAGTCGCACGAACGCCGGACCGGACAGCGCTCGCAGGCCGGACGCCGGGCAGCGCAGATTTCGCGCCCAAGCCGGATCAGGTTCAAATGGGCGGCCTGATAGGTCTCGGGAGCAAACAGGTCGGCGAGCCATGGATGGGCCTGGTCGGCGGTCATGCCTTCCGGGAGTAAGCCGATGCGTCCGGTCACCCGGTGAATGTGCGTATCGACCGGAAAGGCGGGCAGGCCGAGCGAGAAGAGCATCACGATAGCCGCCGTCTTCGGCCCGACCCCTTTGAATCGCAACAACCAGGTGCGCGCTTCCTCCGGGGAGAGATCGCGCAGGAATCCGAGGTCGAGGCTGCCGCGCTCGGCCGTGATCTGGCCCAATACCTGCTGGATGCGCGGGGCCTTCAGGTTGGCCAACCCGGCGGGACGGATGGCGGTGATGACCGAACGGGTCGGCGCATCGCGGACCGCCTCCCACGTAGGAAACCGGGCCCGCAGCGCATCGAAGGCGCGGTCGCGATTCGCGTCGTTGGTGTTCTGGGAGAGAATGGTCGAGACCAGCTCGTCGATCGCCGGCAGCGGCCGGCGCCAGATTGGCTCGCCGTACACCGCCAGCAGGCGTCGATGGATGGTGCGGGCGCGCCGGGCGAAAGCCTTCACGGCGCGCGAGTATAGCAGGCGGGTTCGGCCGAGACAGGAACCCATCCCGTTTGACCGCGATGGGAAGACTGCTATACTCATCCTGTCACCCCCGACCTCCCGATCCGACGACGACTTGCCCGCGAGGACCTACCCTTGCCGTCTCGTTGTTGGACGTACTCCCCCCGAACGAAAGCCAGCCGTTCCCTCGGCCACGAGGCCGTCGCCGCGGTCCGTGTCGGACCGTTCCCGTTCAGGAAGGGGTTTCCTTGATCCGACTATTCTTCGCGACTGATGTCCATGGTTCGGAAATCTGCTGGAAGAAATTCATCAGCGGCGCCAAGTTCTACGAGGCCGAGGTGCTGATCCTGGGCGGCGACATGACCGGCAAGGCGATCGTGCCGATCATCGACCAAGGCGGCGGCAAGCACAAGGTCACGCTCCTCGAACAGGAGTCGATCCTTGAGGGCCCGGAGGCGGTCGAGAACATGGTGCAAACCATCCGCAACCGCGGCTACTACCCCTACGTCACCACCCCGGATGAAGTCCGGGCGATCATGGACACGCCCGGCCGTTCCGACGAACTGTTTCTCCAGGAAGCGCTGAAGACGGTCGAGCGATGGATGGACTACGCCGACCAGAAGCTGGAGGGGACGGGCGTGCGCTGCTACGTGTGTCCCGGGAACGACGACATGTTCGAGATCGACCAGGCGATCGCCGCCTCGAAGCACGTTCGCTCGGTGGAAGGCGAGGTCACCGCGCTCGATGATCACCACGAGATGGCTAGCACGGGGTGGTCGAATCCGACGCCCTGGGACACTCACCGGGAGGAGCCGGATGAGGCGCTCGGCCGGCGAATCGAGGCGGTCGTCGCCAAAGTCCAGAACACATCCAACGCCGTCTTCGCCTTCCACGCTCCGCCGTATGCCAGCGGGCTGGACGAGGCCCCGGAGTTGACGAAAGACCTCCGACCGGCGTACGCCGGGCGTTCGCTCGTGCCGGTCGGCAGCAAGTCGGTCCTGAAAGCGATCGAGACTCACAAGCCGCTGCTCGGGCTGCACGGGCACATCCATGAGGGCAAGGGGACCCGCAAGCTGGGGCGGACGTTGTGCCTGAACCCCGGCAGCATGTACGAGCAAGGCGTGCTGCACGGCGCGCTTGTCGAACTCAAGGAGAACAAGGTCGGCAACTACGTTCTGACGACGGGATAGCGCGTCGCCGACGGCCGTCGGACGTACAAAGGAGGCCGCTATCGATAGAACTGACGTTGTGGTTTGCGCGGGCGAGAAACTCGTACGGCGTTTCGGGCCGTCGCCGGACCGGGCCCGATCCCGAACCCTGATCTCGGAAGGAGCACTCCCATGAGCGAAGCGTCCCTGTTCGTGCGCAAGGCCAGCGGCCTGGTGCGGGCGTGGTCGAGCTTCGACGCCTTCATCTACGCCACGTTCTCGATCAACCTGATCACGCTGGGCCTGTTCATCTTCTCCTATTGTTGGTACTTCACCGGCAACCTGGCGACGGCCGTCGTCGTCGGCGGGATCTTCACGCTCTTTGAGGTGATCGTCTATGCCAGCCTGATCTCGGCCATGCCGCGCGCCGGCGGCGACTACGTCTGGCAAAGCCGGATCCTCGGCCGCGGGCTGGGATTCCTGCTGGCGGTCACCGGCTGGTGGTTCATTTTGTGGCTGTGGGTTCCCCTCTACGGCCAGATGCTGGCCTACGAGTTCCTGACCCCGATGGCGGCTCTGCTGGGGGCGCCGGAGACGGCGCTGTGGTTCACCGGCACGAGTGAAGGCCTGCTGCTCGGGATGGCGCTGGTGTGCGTCATCGTCTTCATCTACATCGCCGTCGGGATGAAGTGGTACGCCCGCTTCCAGAAACTGTCGTTCTACCTCGGGATGATCGGCTTGGCGCTGGTGTTCGCGTTGCTGCTGATGGGCAACAAGGAGTCGTTCATCGCCGGGCTCAACAGCAACATCCCGGCGCTGTATGGCGTTCCCGAAGCGGACTACTATGCCGCCACGATCGAGGCTGGCCAGGCGGCCGGCACGACCTTCGGGCCGCTCGGGACCGTGGCCTTCGGCGCCAGCTTCGCCCTGATCCCGATGATCGTGTTCTTCAACCTGTGGCCGAACTGGGGCTCGACGCTCTACGGCGAAGTGCGCGGCGCCTCCGACTACAAGCGCAACTTCTGGGGGATGGCGGCGGCGATCGTCGTGACCGCCGGCCTGGCACTGGTGTTCTTCGCCCTGATCAACAAGACGATGGGCTGGGACTTCTACATCAACGCCAACGGCGCCTTCTGGTCCAACGTCTTCTACGGCACGGATGTGCCCATCCCCGTCTGGCCCTACCCGGTGCAGTTTGCCACCTTCCTGACGACCAGCCGGGCGCTGCAGACGCTGGTCGTCTTCCTGGTCGGCTTCTGGTGGTTCGGGTGGTCGGGGACCGTCTTCCTCTCGTCGACGCGGGTCATCTTCGCCGCCGCCCTCGACCGGATGCTTCCGGAGTGGGTCTCGAAGATCGAGCCGCGCACCCGGACCCCGATCTACGCCCTGCTGCTGATGGTTGTTCCGTCGCTGATCATTTCGTACCTGTACGCCTACAACGTGTTCAACTTCAGCTCGATCGTCCTTGACGCCACCCTGGTCATCGCCGTGACCTTCCTGGGAACGGCGATCGCCGGGATCCTGCTCCCGTGGCGGCAGAAGGGGATCTTCGACGGCTCCCCGGTCGCTCGCTATGGCCTGCCTTCCTGGTTGAATTGGATCGTGATGGCGCTGTACGTCCTCGGCGCCGGGTACCTGGTCTACCTGATGGTGACGTACGGCGGCCGGGTCTTCGCCCAGTGGGGAGATCAGACCGGGCTGACGCAGGCGATGATCGTCGTGGTGGCGCTCTTGAGCCTGATCAACGTCGCTCTCCTGGTCTACATCCTGGTCTTCGTCGGCCGGCGCCTGCTCGCCGGAGATCGCGTGCCGCTGGTGGCGTCGATGGGCTTGGTGTTCTTCGTCTTCCTCGACTGGCTGCTGGTCGAGTGGTTCTGGGACCCCGACTACCTGTACGGCATCGGCTGGCAGAACAGCACCTCGATGCTGTTCATGCTGATCATGTACGGGTTGGCGGCGGCGATCTTCTTTGGCTTCAGCGCCTACCGCAAGCGCCAGGGTATCGACGTCGACAAGGTCTACAAGGAAATCCCGGTCGAGTAGCCCTCAAGCCTCCGTGTCCAATGCCCTCCCCGCCCGCCCGGCGGGGAGGGCTCCGTTTGGGCGGGAAATCGGGCCGGACGAATTGGGATTGACGGCTCGGCGGGACGTGCTATATTTGCCCCTTCTTTGGCGAACGACCCTGGCTGCCCCGATTCTGACCGGTGCCGGCTCCTGAAGAGCCTTGGCGGCCACGCCTCGGAGGTGCCCCCAAGCGAGACCCTCGGCATTGCGCGCTACGGTTCTACGATCAATGACATCACTCCATGGAGGAGCACGACATGACTGTTCGTTGGAACAAGGTCGCCCCCGCTCTCATCGCGATTGTGATGATGGCCGGGATCCTGGCCGCCTGCGCCACCCCGCCGGCCGCCACCGAGGCACCGCCGGCGGAGCCGCAGGCGACGTCGGAGCCGATGGAAGATCCGATGGCCGAACTGGTCGCCGCCGCCCAGGCGGAGGGGATGCTGACGACGATCGCACTCCCGCACGACTGGTGCAACTACGGCGAGGTCATTCAGAGCTTCAAAGACAAGTACGGGATCGAGGTCAATGAGCTCGATCCGAACGCCGGCTCGGGCGATGAGATCGAGGCCGTCAAGGCCAACAAGGACAATCCCGGCCCGCAGGCGCCGGACGTCATCGACGTCGGCTTCGGCTACGGCCCACAGCTGATCCAAGAAGGGATCACGCAGCCCTATAAGGTGTCGACCTGGGACACCATTCCCGACAACGTGAAGGACGCCGACGGCTACTGGTACGGCGACTACTACGGTGTGCTGGCGCTCGAGACCAACACCGATGTCGTCGAGAATCCCCCGCAGGACTGGACCGATCTCCTCAAGCCGGAGTACGAAGGCCAGGTCGCCCTGGCGGGTGATCCGCGCGCCTCGAATCAGGCGATTCAGTCCGTGTACGTCACCGCCCTGGTCAACGGTGGGTCGCTCGATGACGCCGCCCCCGGCCTCGAGTTCTGGGCCGATGTCGTAGCGGAGGGCAACTTCGTTCCGGTGATCTCGACCGCCGGGACGGTCGCCCGCGGCGAGACGCCGATCACGATCCAGTGGGACTACCTGGCGCTGGCCAACCGCGACACCTTCGCCGGGAATCCGGAGACGGTGGTCACGGTCCCGCCGAGCGCAGTCTGGGGCGGTGTCTATATCCAGGGGATCAGCGCCTACGCGCCGCACCCGAATGCCGCCAAGTTGTGGATGGAGCACCTGTACTCGGACGAGGGTCAGCTGCTCTGGCTCAAGGGCTACTGCCACCCGATCCGCTACACCGATCTGGCCACGCGCGGTGTGATCCCGGCCGACATGGCGGCCGCCCTGCCGCCGGCGGACCTGTACGCCAAGGCGATCTTCCCGACGATCGACCAGCTCTCGGCTGCCCGCGAGCTGATCACCACGCAGTGGGACACGGTTGTTGGCGTCGACGTGCAGAAGTCTGAGTGACGTCAGGAAAGACGGTGCGGGAGGGTTACCACGACCACGGCTGACCTGACTCGCACGGCAACGGCGGACCGGGACGCGCCCCGAGCGCGTCCCGGTCCCCGCCGCTTCTCCTGGGACTGGCTGGGTCTGGTCCCCTTTCTGCTTTTCATCTTCCTCTTCCTCCTCGTGCCGGCCGGCCTCCTGATCGTTGGAAGCTTCAAGGCCAGCGACGGCTCCTGGACGCTCAAGAACATTTCGGACTTGGCACAGCCGTTCATCCTGCGGGCGTACCGCAACAGCATCCAGGTCAGCCTCGTGACGGCCGTCGTGGGAGGCTTGATCGGTTTCATGCTGGCGTACGCCGTGACGCTCGGCGGCCTGCCGTCCGTGATCCGGAGCGGGCTGGTAGCCTTCGCCGGCGTCGCCTCGAACTTTGCTGGGGTTCCGCTTTCGTATGCCTTTATCTCGACCCTCGGCCGGACCGGGGTGGTCACCGCCCTGATCAAGACCGCCGGGGTCGATATCTATCGCCAGGGGTTCAGCCTGTACACCTTTGCCGGGTTGAGCCTGGTCTACCTGTACTTTCAGCTTCCTTTGATGATGCTGATCATGATGCCGGCTCTCGAGGGCTTGAAGCGCGAGTGGCGCGAGGCGTCGGAGAATCTGGGCGCCTCCGGCATGCAGTACTGGCGCTACGTCGCCTTGCCGGTCCTTCTCCCCTCGATCCTGGGCACGATGATCCTGCTGTTCGGCAACGCCTTTGGGGCCTATGCCACGGCGTGGGCCCTCACCGGCGGGACGCTGGACCTTGTTACGATCATGATCGGGGCCCAGATTCGCGGCAATGTGCTCTACAACCCGGGTCTGGGATACGCCCTTGCGCTTGGGATGATCGTTGTGATGGGGCTCTCGATCGGGCTGTATACCTTGCTGCAGCGCCGAAGCGAGCGCTGGTTGCGATGAAGCGCATCCCAGTCTGGTCGTGGTTGTGGGTTGTGCTGGCGGCGGTGTACTTCACCGTCCCGCTCCTGGCTACGCTCGATTTCTCCCTGCGGGCCCAAAAGGGCGGCTACTCAATGCTGGCCTACGAGCGCGTGATCCAGGATCCTCAGTTCCTGTCTTCCTTCGGCTTCTCACTCGAAATGGCGGTGTTGACGATCCTGGGGAGCGTCGCCCTGCTCGTCCCGACGGCCTACTGGGTCCATCTGCGGATCCCGCGGATGCGCCCGGTGCTCGAGTTCTTCACGCTCCTGCCGTTCGTGGTACCGGCGATCGTCCTGGTCTTTGGGCTGATTCGGGTCTACAGCCGGCCGCCGCTGATGCTGACGGCGTCGGTGGCGACGACCAACCTCCTGTTGATCGCTGGGTATATGGTGATCTCGCTGCCCTATATGTACCGGGCGATCGATGTCGGATTGCGATCGATTGACGTCCGTACGCTGACCGAAGCGGCCCAGAGTCTGGGCGCCGGATGGTTCACGGTGCTCACTCGGGTCGTCTTGCCCAATCTGCG
>DATIPT010000165.1:0-2862 GCA_035471625.1 Anaerolineales bacterium | reverse complement strand
ATCTGCATGCTGTTCATCGTTTGGTTCGCGTGGCGGCTGCCCAAGCAGGCAGGCTAGGGCCGCCTTCGTTTCTATCATCGTGACGCACGGGCCCGGGTGAGGCACCGTGCTCCGTCGGTCGCCGGCCGAGCCGGAGGGTCTATGCCTGAGTATCGTTTCCTGGCCGTGTGGTGGACGTCGGCCCCGGCCGCCCGCGTCTGGGAGATCCTCGCCGACTACGCCAAGTGGCCGGCGTGGTGGCGAGGCATCCGGGGCGTCGAGGTGTTGCGCAAGGGCGATGAGAGCGGCGTCGGTACGGTCCTGCGTCAACAGTGGCGCAGCAAGCTGCCGTATACGCTCGTCTTCGACCTCGAGATGCTCCGGATCGAAGAAGCACGGTTGCTCGATGGCCGGGCCAGCGGGGACCTCGAGGGAACGTGCACGTGGCGGCTCGCCCCGGTCGACAGGGGGACCGAGCTCCGCTTCGCCGTCGACGTCCGGACCGGCCGGTGGTGGATGAACATCCCCAATCCGTTGGCGCCGGGCATCGTCCGCGCCAGCTTCGAGACCATCATGAGTTGGGGCCGCGAGGGCCTGGAGCGGACGCTGGGGTTGCCGGTAGAACTTCGATCTCCCGACATCGGAGGGCACAGGGCCCTGGAGGGGGCACCTGCTGGGATTCGGGACTAGTCCGCCTATCCTTCTGGTCGTCCACCCGCTCCCTGCCCCGCGACTGGATCAGGGCTTCGGGCGAGCCCACTCCGGGGATGATGGGTGACGGATCTGGCCACCCCGAGCCTTGAGCGTGGTGAGATACTTGTGACGCGCCGGCCAGCCGGCGCCCCTCCGCCAAAGGGCATAGTGCAATTCTCGTGACGGTTCGATGTCCTACCCGATCCTAGCGACCAAGATCTACGTCCCCTCCCCGCGGGCCCGACTTGTCCATCGTCCCCGCCTGAATGAGCGACTGAATCAGAGCCAATCCCAGAGGTTCACCCTGGTCTCGGCGCCCGCCGGCTTTGGCAAGACCACACTGGTGAGCGATTGGGCCGCAGAGTCCGATCGCCCCGTCGCCTGGCTCTCGCTGGATAGCTCCGATGGCGACCCGAGACGCTTTCTGGCATACCTGGTCAACGCCCTGCGAACGGTCGACCCAAGCTTCGGGGAGAGCGTCCTGGGACGGCTTCAGTCTCCTGAACCCCCTCCGACGGAGCTCGTGCTGGCGGACCTGGTCAACGAAATCGCCCGGGCCCAACAGGAATTCACCCTGGTCTTGGACGACTATCACATGGTCGACTCCAGGCCGGTCGACGAGGCCCTCACGTTCCTGCTCGACCACTTGCCGCCACAGATGCACTTGGTGGTCACTGCTCGCGAGGATCCTCAGCTTCCCCTCGCCCGCTATCGGAGTCGAGGGCAGCTGGCCGAACTGCGAGAGGCCGACCTCCGCTTCACGCCGGCCGAGGCCGCCGAGTTCCTCAACCTGGTCATGGGCCTCGACCTTTCGGTGCACGACATCGCCACGCTCGAGTCCCGAACGGAGGGATGGATCGTCGGGCTGAAGCTGGCGGCGCTCTCCCTCCAGGGCCTGCCTGACACCGCGCAATTCATCCAATCTTTCGCGGGGACCCACCGCTTCGTGCTGGACTATCTTCTCGAAGAGGTCCTCTACCGGCAACCGGAACCCATCCAGGATTTTCTCCTGGCGACGTCGATCCTGGAGCGTCTGTGCGGCCCGCTGTGCGACGCGGTTCTGCCCGAGGCGGACGCCCCCGGACAAGAGACCCTCGAATCCCTCGAACGCGCCAACCTGTTCATCGTCCCGTTGGACCACGAACGGCGCTGGTACCGCTACCATCATCTCTTCGCCGGGTTGCTACAAGACCGCCTGGCCAGAAGCCAGCCGGATCGAGTGGCTCCTCTCCACCAGCGTGCCAGCGACTGGTTCGCCCGCAACGACTTTCCTGCTGAAGCCGTGAGTCACGCCATTGCCGTCCAGGATTGGCCGCGCGCCGCCGACATCATCGGGCAATTCACCGACCAGTGGCCGATGCGCGCCGGAGTCGCCACCACGCTCAGTTGGCTGGAGTCCTTCCCCGCCCAGATGCGGCTCGACCGCCCCGCGCTGGGGTTGGCCTATGCCTGGAGCCTCTTCATGAACAACCGGCTCGACCGCGCCGACGAGTTCCTGGGCCAACTGGCGCCGCTCGTGACATCGGAGCCGCACCATCTGGGCGAGGTCTTCGCCATACGGGTCATGATCGCCGCCTACCGCCACGACATGCCCGCCGTCATCACCCTGGCCGACGAGGCCCTGTCTCGGATTCCCACGGAAGCGGCGTCTCCGCGAAGCCGGATCCTGCTGAGCCTGGGCGTGGCCCACAGCGATATCGGTGGGAACCTCGATGGTGCCAAGCGCGCTTTTCGCGAAGCCTATGAAGCGGGCATGACTGCCTCTCCCCCCAGTTCCGTGGGGAATGCGCCGCTTCCCCTGACCGCCCTGGCGTACCTGGCGGACCTCGAATGGCTTCAGGGCAACCTGCGGGAGGCATCCCGCATGTACGACCAGGGGCGCGAACTGGCGGTCCAGTGGGACGGCCAGTCATCGATCGCGCTGAACATCGTCCAGGTGGGGAGGGCGGCCCTCCTGTATGAGTGGGACGACCTGGAAGGCGCCGCGCTCGCCCTCCAGGACAGCATTCGGATCGGCGAAGCCTGGAGAAACACCCATATGCTCGTAGCCTCTCTGGGCCTGTCGGCCAACGTGGCGCAGACCCTGGGGCAATATGAGGACGCCCGCGCCGCGATCGAGCGCGCAGAACGGCTCGCTCGGGAGGCTTCGTATTCCCCGCTCATCCAGACCTCGCTCGCCGTCCATCAACT
>DATIPT010000164.1:0-10730 GCA_035471625.1 Anaerolineales bacterium | reverse complement strand
CGACGCGCCGTGGACCGGTGGAGGCATTCACCTTCCTTGGTCGTCGTCCATGCCGCGTATGCTGCGGTCTACGCCGGTATCCTGGCGTTCTCCCTCATGTTCGTGGACGCGGCCACGCCCGTAGACAACCGGATCGCCGCGCCGATCTACCTCTCATTCGTCATCGTCCTTGCTTCGGCCTGGGCCATCGGGTACCGCCGCTGGCCGCAGGGTTGGGCGCGGGGCCTGCTTCTTCTTGGGGCGATTTCCCTGGTGGTCAGCTACGTTCTGCGAACGTCTGAGCTCGAGAGGGACATCCGCGTGGATGGCCAGGGTTTCGCCTCGAAGGACTGGCAGGCATCTGCGGTGATCGCGGCGGCCAAAGAGTTGCCGTCCGATACGCTGGTATACACGGACAACAAGGAAGTGTTCACCTTCTTCACGGGCATCGGCGCCTTCGGATTGCCGCCGGAGCGGGATGGGGTGACCGGGCTGGTGAACCCCGAGACACCGGTGATCCTCGAGCAAGTTCTCGAGCGCCTGGCAGAGTCAGGGGGAGCCGTGGTGCTTTTTGGAGGAAGACGTGAGGGGCCCGATCGAGCCTACCTGACCCCGCTGCTTTCCAATCTTGAACTGCTGGTGTCTGTTCCTGACGGCCTAATCTACACTGCGTCCGGGAGAGACTGAAACGACAACAGAACGCGTGGAGCATTGCAATGAGCCTCGAGGATAAGTTCGATCTCACCGGCCGGACCGCCATCGTCACCGGCGCCGCCGGTCTGCTCGGCCGAGAATTCGTCCGAACGCTGGCGGAGGCCGGCGCGAAGGTCATCGCCGCCGACGTGGACCATGCCGGCGCGGAAGCCGTTGTTGCGGATCTGGCCAGAGCCGGCCTCACCGGGCGCGCCGTGCCGCTGGATCTGCGATCGCCCGGGTCGGTCCGCAACTGCGTGGGCGCGGCGCTCGACTTCGGCGGCCTCGAGATCCTGGTCAACTCGGCGGCCATGGACCCGAAGTTCGATTCGAGCGGTTCCGGCCAGCACTCGAGCAGCTTCGAGGACTTCCCACTCGAGGCTTGGAACCAGGCACTCGAGGTCAACCTGACCGGTATGTTCCTGGCATGCCAGGCGGCCGCCCGGCCGATGCGGGAGCAGGGGCGCGGATCGATCATCAACATCTGCTCCACCTACGGCTTGGTCGGGCCGGACCAACGGATCTATCACAGGTCGGGGGAGCCGACGCGGTACAAGCCGGTCTACTACTCTGTGACCAAGGCCGGGGTCCTCGGGCTGACGCGCTATCTCGCCACGTACTTCGCGGGAACGAACATCCGTGTCAACGCGCTGACGCCGGGGGGCGTCTTCAATGACCACGATGACGAGTTTGTCCGCCAGTACTCCTCGAGGACGGTCCTGGGGCGGATGGCCCGCAAGGATGAGATGAACGGTGCGCTCTTGTTCCTGGCTTCGGACGCGTCCTCGTACATGACCGGATCGAACCTCGTCGTCGACGGGGGGTGGACGGCATGGTAGCGGATGCGGCGACCCCTCAGATCCTGGCTGTCGTCCCGGCGCGCGGCGGATCGAAGTCGATCCCGCGCAAGAATCTGCGCCGCTTTGCCGGACATCCCCTGCTCGCTTTCAGCATTGCGGCCGGTCTGCAGTCCCGGTCCGTGAGCCGCGTGCTCGTCTCAACCGAGGACCCGGAGATCGCCGAGGTGGCGAAGGCCTACGGGGCCGAGGTCCCGTTCTTGAGGCCGCTCGAACTGGCCCAGGACGACACCCCCGATCTGCCCGTCTTTCATCACGTCCTGAAGGAACTGGCCGACCGCGAGGGCTACCTCCCTCAGGTCGTCGTCCAACTGCGGCCGACCTCTCCGATTCGACCGCGAGACTGCGTCGACCAGGCGGTCGAACTACTGGTCTCCCATCCAGACGCCGACTCGGTACGAGGTGTCGTCCCGTCCGCGCAGAACCCCTACAAGATGTGGCGGATCCAACCTTCGGGTTCGCTACAGCCGCTTCTCGATGACGTCCCCGAAGGCTACAACCGGCCGCGCCAACTCCTGCCGCCCACCTTCTGGCAGACCGGTCATGTCGATGCGATTTGGGCGCGAACGATCCTGGAAGGCGCTTCGATGAGCGGCAGGGTGATCTGGCCCTTGATCCTGGATCCGGCCTACACCGTCGATATCGACACGCTCAGTGACTGGGAGCGGGCCGAGAGGTTGGCCTACGGTCGGACTCTGGAGATGGTCTGGCCCGGTGCCGCGCCGCGCCCGCTGCCACCCACCGTCCGTATGCTCGTGCTGGATTTCGACGGAGTCCTGACGGACAACCGAGTCTGGGTCGATGGGGAGGGCCGGGAGGCGGTCCTCGCCGATCGCGGCGACGGCATGGGGATCGCCCGGCTGAAGGAGGCCGGGGTCGAGGTCGTGGTCCTGTCGACCGAGTCGGATCCGGTCGTGGCTGCCCGGTGCGCCAAGCTCGGCATCCCGGCCCGCCAGAACCTCTCCGACAAAGGATCAACCCTGGAGACTCTTCTCAAGGAGAAGCGGCTGGATGCAGCGGAGGTGGTCTACTTGGGGAATGATGTCAACGATCTTGGATGCTTCCCCTTGGTCGGTTGCGCCGTTGCCGTGGCCGATGCGGTGCCGGAAGTCCTCCGCCAGGCGGACCTGATCCTCCATCGTCCGGGCGGCCGCGGCGCTGTACGCGAGCTCTGTGAACTCCTCATCGAAAGAGGGAGATCTTCAACATGACGCGTGAACTCAAGATCGGAAACCGGTGGGTCGGCGAGGGGCACCCGACCTACATCGTCGCGGAAGTCGGGATCAATCACAACGGGGATCTCGAGATCGCCCGCCGCTTGATCGACGCCGCGGCCCATGCCGGGGTCGATGCCGTCAAGTTCCAGAAGCGGACTCCCGAATTGTGCGTTCCCCCCGAGCAGCAATCCCAGATGCGAGAGACACCGTGGGGCTACATCACCTATCTCGACTACCGGCATCGGGTCGAGTTCGGCAAGGATGAGTATGCGGCCATCGACCGTCACTGTCGCGAGAAGGAACTGGACTGGTTCGTATCCGTCTGGGACGAACCGTCGGTCGAGTTCATGGAGGCCTTCCATCCGCCTGCGTACAAGGTCCCATCGGCGGCGCTGACCGACCACGACTTGCTTCGGCGCGTCCGGGAAACCGGCCGCCCGGTCATCCTCTCCACCGGGATGTCGACGTTCGAGCAGATCGAGGCGGCCGTTGGTCAATTGGACACCGAGCGGCTTCTCCTGACCCATGCCACCAGCACGTACCCGTGCGAGCCGGAGGAGTTGAATCTGCGCATGATCGAGACGCTGCGCAAGCGCTTTGAGGTCCCCGTTGGATACAGCGGGCATGAAGTCGGTCTGGTTCCATCGGCGGTCGCCGTCGCGATGGGCGCGTGCATGATCGAGAGGCACATCACCCTGGACCGGGCGATGTGGGGAAGTGATCAGGCAGCGTCGGTCGAGCCGGGCGGGTTCGAACGCCTGGTCAAGTACATCCGTGTCACCGAGACCTCCCTTGGCGATGGCGTCAAGCGGGTCTACGACAGCGAGAGGCCGTCTCTGATGAAGCTGCGGCGGGTGGCGAAGTAGGCGATCGTGTTTCGACCGCGCGACGTACAGACCCGTCTCGAGGATGCGCAGGCGAATCGGCGGCTCAGCCGCCAGTTGCGCCGCGTCGAGCGATTCCTCGAGACGCAGGTCGGCGACGCCTCGCGCGCGTCACCCGTGTTCGTCTTCAACGCCTCGACCCGGATCCAACGTCTCAGCCTGAACGCCGCCTTCGGCCTTCTCGCCTCCTGGGGGCTTCGGCTGGCCGGCACCCCTGTGGTCCAGGTGGTTTGCCGCCAGGCGACGCCGCAGTGCCTTCTGGGGACGGATCGAAGTCGTCTGGACCGCGAACCGCCGTGTTCCCATTGCACGCGGTTCAGCCGGCGGCTCTTTCGCGAGGACGGCCTGGCATGGCTGGATCCGGATTCAGATACCCCCAAGGATCACCAGGCGCTGGCGTCGCTGGGCTTTGAGGAGCTTGTCGCATGGGAGGCTGAAGGACTGCCCATCGGCGAGCTGGTCCTGCCTTCGTTGCGGTGGGTCCTGCGCCGGCACGATCTTGCGCCCGGGGTCGAGGTCGTGAGGCTGTTCCGGAAGTACCTCGCGGGTGCGGCGGCGATGGCGCGTCACTTCCGTCGCATGATGGATGCCCACAGGCCCGCGTCGCTGGTCGTGTTCAACGGCATCATGTTCCCGGAAGCGATTGCCCGGGCGGTCTTTCTGAAGGCCGGAATCCCGGTCGTGACTCACGAAGTCGGCCTGCGCCCGTTTTCGGCCTTCTTCTCGCACACCCACGCCACGTTCCGTCGGATCGAACCGGATCGCGATCGCGCCATGACCTCCGAGGAGGATCAGCGACTGGATGCGTATCTGGCGGAGCGTTTCAACGGGCGTTTCACCATGGCCGGGATCCGCTTCTGGCCGGAGATGAAGCCGCTCCCGGCCGAGCTGCAACGACGGCTGGAGACCGAGGGCTCGGCGATCCTCGTCTTCACCAACGTCGTCTTCGATACGAGTCAGATCCACGCCAACACCTTGTACCCCTCGATGTTCGCCTGGCTGGAGGACCTGCGGGCGTCGATTGAGCGCCATCCGGAGCGATTGTTCATCCTCCGTTCTCACCCGGACGAAGATCGACCCGGCAAGGAGAGCCGCCAGAGCGTCCGCGATTGGGTTTCGACGTCAGGCCTCGAGCGCTTTCGGAACGTGATCTTCATTCCCCCGGAGCAGGGCATCAGTTCGTATGACCTCTTCCGGTTCGCGCGGATCGCCCTGGTCTACAACTCGTCGATCGGACTCGAGGCGTCGATTGCCGGTTTGCCGGTCCTGTGTGCCGGCCGCGCCCGCTATTCCGAAGCGGGAGCCGCGTTTCTCCCCGAAAGCCGGGAAGCCTACGTGGCCAACCTTGAGAAGGTCCTCTCCGGGGACGAGGTCCCGATGCCGGCGAACCATGTAGAGAATGCCCGGCGCTTTCTCGACTTCGAGCTGTACCGGGCGTCCTTGGGTTTCTCGACGTTCCTTGAGGAACGACGCGGCTATCCGGGGATGGTGGAGCTTCGTCCCTTCGATCCGATCGAGCTGACCCGGTCGGAGACGCTGGCCGTCGTGGTCAAGGGGATCCGCGATAATGCGCCCTTTGTCTTGCCTGAGAGCCGTGAACTCGAGGCCCCGTCGATGGGGACGCTATAATCCCCCGCTTCCTGGAGAAGGAGACCAAGCATGAAGATCGAGTACAAAGAAACAACGAATGACTTGCTGAAGCGGATCGACATCCACAAGCAGTATGGAGGAAGAGACATCGACGCGTGGATGCTCGATCTCCTGAAGCCGGCCAAGGGATCCCGGATCCTCGACGTCGGGTGCGGGGCGGGCAAGCAGTGCTTCATCTTCGATGACCACCTGCAAGGCCAGGCCTCGATCGTCGGTGGTGACGTCTCCCCCGAGCTGCTGGCCAAGGCGCGGGCGGAGAACGCCGGTCACGGGAACCGCATCGAGTTTCGTGAGCTGGACTTCAATCGGACATTCCCCCTCGAAAGCGGTCAGTTCGACCTGGTCTCGTGCTGCTTCGCGATCTACTACGCCGAGAGCGCCGAGCTTACGGTGCGCGAGATGCATCGGGTCCTCAAACCGGGCGGCCGGCTCTTCACGACCGGTCCGATGCCGGAGAACAAGCGACTGTTCTACGACATCATCGGGGAGGCAACGGGGCGCCCGATCCCCAAGATGCCGGGGAGCTCCCGGTACGGGAGCGAGATCCTCGAGATGATCCGTGGTCTCTTCGCCAGGGTCGATGTCCACGTCTTCGAGAACCCCTTGACGTTCGAGAACGTCGAGCCCTTCATGGCCTACACGCGTGCGTCGTTGTCGGAGGATCGCAAGCTGTGGGGTTCGTTCTTCCGGGGCGGCGACGACTTCGAGCAGGTCCTCAAGGCGATCACCCAGACGGCGCAGAAGCGCCTCGACAAGGAAGGCAAGCTCGTGATGACGAAGGTCGTGGGTGGTTTCGTGGCCCACAAGGCGGAGGCCCAGCCGTGATCTTCCACGGTCGCAAGATGCTGTTCCTCGGTGCCCATCCGGACGATATCGAACTCGGGTGCGGGGCCCTGCTGGCGCACGTCGCCGGCAAGGCCGAGGTGTTGTGCGTGACGCTCTCGGACAACCGGCACAACCCCGCCCTTTCGGGCCTGGTCGAGGAGCACTATCGCAGTATGGCGGTCCTGGGGGTCGCGAAAGACAAGGTCATGCTTCGCGACTTCGAGACGCGCAATTTCCCTCGTGACCGGCAGCAGATCCTCGAGTTGCTGTATGGTCTCAATCGGTCCGAACGGCCGGATATCGTCTTCACCCACAGCCAGGCCGACATGCATCAGGACCACAATGTCGTCACCGAGGAGACGCTGCGGGCCTTTAGGGGGACGACAGTGCTCGGGTATGACGTGATCCGGAGCAGCCACGGCTTCTTCCCTCACTTCCTGGTGGAGGTCGATCCCGACGATGTCGATCGCAAGGTGCGGGCCCTGGCCGAGTACCGAACGTATGCCGGGAAGTACTACTTTCAGGAGGATCTGACCCGGGCGACGCTTATTCGCAACGGGGCCCTCGCCGAGAGGCCATTCGCCGAGGGTTTCGATATCCTGCGAATCGTCGCGGGTCACGAGGTGCTGGCGGGGAAGGCTGGATCCTGATGAAGACGGCGTCGGGATGCGCCTCAACAGGCACTGGCGGGGCCGGTCGTCGGTAGCCGATGGGCAAGGCCACGCCGAGTGTCTCGGTCGTGATCCGTTCCTTCAATGAGGAGGAACACATCGGACGCCTGCTATCCGGGATCCTGCAGCAGTCGCTCCGGCCGAAGGACATCATCCTGGTCGACTCCGGATCGACCGACGCGACCGTATCGATCGCCGAGCGCTATCCCGTCACCGTGGTGCACCTGCCTCCCGACGAGTTCACGTTCGGACGGTCTCTCAATGAAGGCTGTGCCCACGCCAGAGGGGATGCCATTGCCATCGCCAGTGCCCACGTCTACCCCGTCTACCCGGACTGGCTGAGCGAGCTCGTCTCGCCGCTGGGCGATCCAGGCATCGCCCTGACGTATGGCCGGCAGCGCGGCGACGGCCCGACGCGTTTCTCGGAGCACCGGATCTTCGCCAAATGGTTCCCCGCGAGCTCGAATGGGCGACAAACATCGCCCTTCTGCAACAACGCCAACGCCGCCGTCCGCCGCGATCTCTGGGCCCGCCATCCCTACGATGAAGACCTCCCCGGCCTGGAGGATGTCGCCTGGGCGACGTGGGCTCTGGCGGCGGGCTACGCGCTTGCCTATGTGGCCGAGGCGGAAGTCATCCACGTTCACAAGGAGACTCCCGGCCAGGTTTTCAATCGCTACCGGCGCGAAGCGATGGCCCTGCGCCGGCTGCGCCAATTGGAGCGGTTCCACCTGGGCGACTTGGTTCGCTTGTATCTCTCGAACTCCTGGAGCGACTTCGCGGCGGCGCGAAGGGCGGGTGTTCTGGGCGCCTCGGCCTGGGAGATCTTGTGGTTCCGCTGGATGCAGTTCTGGGGGACGTACCGGGGGTTCTCCTTGTCCGGTCCATTGACGAGCGAACTCAAGCACACCTTCTACTACCCGGCCGAGGCCGGACATCCCTCGGGGCCCCGGGCCCGTGGGGTCGCAGCCATCGACTATCGCAGCGCCGGTCATGAATCCCAGAGGCGGCCTCGATGACCGACCGCTTGATCGCTCTTGTCCCGATGCGCCACCACTCCGTCCGCGTGCCGGAGAAGAACTACCGAGACCTGGGCGGGCGTCCGCTGTACGCCTACATCCTTGAGACCTTGCTTGCCTGCCGAGAGATCGACCGCGTGATCATCGATACCGACAGCGATACGATCCGCCAGGGGGTTTCATCGGTGTTCCCAAGTGTGGAATGGATCGAGCGCCCGGCTCACCTCACTGCCGACGACGTCCCGATGAACGCCATCCTGGCCCACGATATTGAGGTCCGGCCGGCACAGTTCTATTTGCAGACTCATTCGACGAACCCATTGCTGAAGCCCGTCACGGTCTCGAAAGCGATCGAGGCCTTCCTGGCGGGGTATCCTGCGCACGACGCGCTCTTCTCGGTCACCCGTTGGCAGAAGCGTCTGTGGCAGGCCGACGGTTCGCCTCTCAATCACGATCCGCAGGTCTTGCTGCCAACCCAGGATCTCCCGCCCCTCTTCGAGGAGAACTCGTGTCTGTACCTCTTCGAGCGAGAGGCCTTTCGATCGACCGGGAATCGGCTGGGTCGCTCTCCGCAGTATTTCGAGATCGATGCCGATGAGGCCTGGGACATCGATACCGAACGCGACTTCGCCATCGCTGCGGCCCTCCTGGAGGCGCGCCGGTGAGCCCACAACCTTCCTTCCGGGTGCTTGTATCCGCACCGTACCTTCTGCCCGAGGTTGAGCGCTTCCGGGAACTGCTCCGTCAGGCGGGTGTCGACATCGTCGAGGCACAGGTGGTCGAGCGGCTCGGAGAAGAGGAATTGCTGCTCCATGCGGGAGACGTCGATGGCGTGGTCTGCGGCGATGATCGGTTCAGTTCCCGAGTCCTGGAAGCCTTTGCGCCGAGGCTCAAGGTGATCTCGAAGTGGGGGACGGGGATCGACTCGATCGACCGAGAGGCCGCGAGCCGGCTGGGGATCGCCGTCCTGAACACGCCCGGTGCGTTTACCGAGGCCGTCGCCGACAGCGTCATGGCCTACATCCTCGCTTTCGCCCGACGGCTGCCGTGGATGGACCGATCCTTGAAGTCCGGAGGGTGGGAGAAACTCCCGGGCCGATCGCTTGGCGAGTGTTCCCTGGGAGTCGTCGGGGTGGGGCGGATCGGCAAGGCCGTCCTCCAGAGGGCGCGGGCCTTCGGGATGACCTTGTATGGAACCGACATCATCGAGATCGCGCCGTCCTTCGTAGGCCGCGTCGGCGTCACGATGGTCGGCCTCGAAGAGGTGGCTCGGCGCAGTGACTTCATCAGCCTCAGTTGCGATCTGAACCCGACCTCGTTCCACCTGATAGACCGTCACGTGATCGACTGGATGAAGCCCGCAGCGGTGTTGATCAACACGGCGCGTGGGGCGATCGTCGACGAGGCGGCGCTGGTCGAAGCGCTGCGGAACCATCGGATTGCCGGCGCGGCCCTCGATGTGTACGAGGATGAGCCGCTGCCGTTGGACAGCCCGCTCAGGGAGATGGATCACGTTCTGCTGGCGGCGCACAACGCCAACAGCAGCCCGATCGCCTGGGAGCGTGTCCACCGCAACACGCTGCGCAATCTCCTGCGGGGGCTTGGGCTCGAAGTCCCGGGCGGCTTGCGGGATCCGGAACCGGGCCCGGGCCGGGGACCGCGCAAGGTCGCCCGAGCCCGAAGGAGGCGAGGCCAGTGAAGCGGACGGTCGTGGTTACGGGCGCCGCCGGTGGGATCGGTGAAGCTGCGGTGCGGGCCTTCGTCGAGGCCGGATGGAAAGTCATCGCCGTCGATCGGAAGCCGATCAGGGAGGCCGGTGACGAGGTCGAGGTCGTCCAGGCGGACATCTCGATCGATGCGGGCGTCGCAAGGTTGTTCGACCGGCCGTCACTGATTGAGGCCGGCCTGGATGCCCTCGTGAACAACGCAGCGGTCCAACTTCCAGGACCGGCCGTCGATCTGTCCGCTCAGGCCTGGGACGAGACGATGACGACGAACGTCCGGGCGGCATTCCTCGCCTCCCAGGCGGCCTATCCTCTTCTCAAGTCGGTCGGAGGCTGCATCGTCAATATCGCCTCGGTACACGCGCTGGCGACCTCCGCCGAGATGGCGGCCTATGCGGCGAGCAAAGGAGCACTGGTCTCCCTGACGCGGGCGCTGGCGCTCGAGTTCGGGCGGGTCGGTGTGCGCGTCAATGCCGTCCTGCCCGGCGCAGTCGAGACGTCCATGCTCCAGGAGGGGTTGCAGCGGGGTGGTCCCGAGTCGGCATCGGCGGCGCGGGCGCGTCTCGAGGAAAGGACGCCTCTCGGTCGTGTGGGCCTGCCGGAAGAGATCGCTCAAGCGATCCTGTTCCTGGCATCGCCCGAAACGTCATCGTTCATCACCGGCGAGTGCCTGGTAGTCGACGGCGGCGCGATGGCGCGGTTGAGCTCGGAGTGATGGGGCGGGATCAAGGTTCACCGGGTGAAGGTGGCGCGGGGACTGTGGCTCCGGGATTCGATTTCCGTCGAGCGCTGGTCGGCCTTGTCTACCTGCTCCTCGTGGTTCCCCTTGTCGTCTATGCCTACGTTGGCCTCTCCTCGCGCTTTGTCGCCGACGACTTCTGCACCGCGGGGACGCTCGCCTCGCAGGGATTTCTGGGGAGCCAGCTCTACTGGTACACGGATTGGAGCGGACGCTTCTCCTTCACCGCTGTCATCAACTTGCTCGAGATGGTTGGGCCTTCGGTGGTTCGGGTCCTCCCGCCTGCGTTTGCTTTGGCGACGATCGCCGCTACGGCGTGGACTCTCAAGGAGGCCATGGAACTCCTAGGGGCGAAGCCGGCATGGGAACCCACGCTCCTGGCGATGGCCGGCTTTGGGCTCGCGTATGTCATTGCGCCAGACCTCTATCAGTCGTTCTACTGGCAGACCGGGCTTGTGACGTACCTGTTGCC
>DATIPT010000163.1:0-16411 GCA_035471625.1 Anaerolineales bacterium | reverse complement strand
CATTGGCTTGGCCTCCTGGTGGCTGGCCGGAGCCGAAGGGATGTCGCGGCTCATCTCGCTGTGGATGGGCTATGTTGAAGCGATGCCCACGAACTACCCCGAGTCAATGATGAACTTCCGATCCCTGATGGTCTTCGCGTCTCCGATCGTCGGGACTACCGGGGCGATCGTCGCGACCATCGCGGCGATGGCGGTCACTGCGGTGGCGGGAGTCTGGGTTTGGGTGCGCCATCCCGGGCCGGATGACGCCCTCCGCAGTGGAGCAGGTACCTATGCAGCGTCCTCGGCGGTCTCCTGGCATGCCCACGTGCATCTCGCATTGCCTCTTATGGCTCTGTTGATGGCGGGAAGCCCCTGGATTCCCCGCCGCCGCGCCGTCGTCAGCCTGATGGTCCTGGCTCCATCCCTTGCCTTCGCCTTGGCTGCGTTGCTGGTGGACGCGGGATTCGCTCACAGGCTCGCCGGCTGGAGCTTCTTGGCCGTCAACCTCACGGTCCTGGGGAATTCGATCCATGGTTCCCGGAGCCCGACATTGGGCTCGGCAAGCGAACTGGGGCCCAAAGTGGGCTCCTGCGCCCCAGGCGAAGGAGATTGACAGATGATCGCCCTCGCCGTCGTCGCCTCCCCCACGCACGTCGACCTAAGCCATCCCGAGCACCCGCGGCGCCTCGACGGGCCGGCCGAAGCAGCGCGCCAGGCGTTCGGCGCTTCGCTCCTCATGATCGAAGCGGCTCCGGCGCTGGAGGCTGACGTCCTCACCGTCCACACACCGGAGCACATCGACTTTCTGCGGCGAGCGTGCTCCCAGGCCCCGGCGATCATCGACTACGCGCCGACCTACGTCTCACCGGATTCGCTGCAGTGCGCGTTCCACGCGACCGGGGCAACGCTCGCGGTCCTCAACGCCGTGCTCGACGGGCGGGCCTCCGGCGGCTTCGCCGCCGTCCGTCCGCCCGGCCATCACGCCCCCGCCGATCGGGCGATGGGATTCTGCCTGTTCAACAACGTCGCCATCGCCGCCCGGTCCGCCCAGCGTAGCGGCCACCATCGGGTGATGATCGTCGATTTCGACGTCCACCACGGCAACGGGACCCAGGCGATCTTCGACTCGGATCCATCGGTGCTCTACCTCTCGACCCACCAGTCCGGGATCTACCCCGGCACAGGCGCTGCCGACGACATCGGCGCAGGTCCAGGTCGAGGCACCAGCGTCAACATCCCGCTTGCCGCCGGCGCCGGAGACGCCACCTTCCAGCGGATCGCCTCCGAGTTGCTCCATCCGCTCGCCGATCGCTTCGGGCCCGACCTGATCCTGGTCTCCGCCGGCTACGACGCGCACTGGCGCGACCCCCTGGCGAGCCTCCAACTCTCGACTCCAGGCTTCCACGCCCTGAGCACGTTCCTGGTTTCGCTGGCTCTTGGGCTGTGCCAGGGCCGAATCGCCTTCGTCTTGGAAGGCGGCTACGACCCGCCTGCCGTGCAAGAAGGGATCTTGGCCTCCGTGGCCGCGATGGGCGCGGTCGCGCCGCCCTTCGACCTGCTCGGGAAGGCTCCTCACCCCGAGCCCGACTCCGCCTCCACCATCGAGACGATCCGGTCCATCCACGGACTCTAGTGGGCGCGGCACCCGCCGGGCAACACCGCTGATCGGGCACCGATCTTGCACCGCCTCGTTGCCGATTCCGTCCGGGTTGGCCCCGAACGTCGCAGCGGAGCACGCTATGTTAACGAATGCTTGCGCAATCCTCCCAAGTGGGGCATACTCCTGACGAGAAGGCCCAGCGATGGCTGAGACGAGTTTGCGCGCCTACGTGAGGGAAATCGACGAGTTCATCGAGCACGATCAGCTCGATGAAGCGATCGCGCATGCTCGGCACATCCTGCAGACTTATCCACGCCATCTCGACACGTACCGCCTGCTGGGGAAGGCCTACCTCGAAGCCAAGCGCTACGGCGACGCGGCCGATATCTTCCAACGCGTCCTCTCAGCCGCCCCGGATGATTTCGTCGCGCACGTCGGTATGAGCGTCGTCCGAGAGGACGAGGGCAACATCGATGCCGCCATCTGGCACATGGAGCGGGCCTTCGAGACCAACCCGTCGAATGCCGCGGTGCAAGGCGAACTCCGACGCCTGATCGGCCGCCGCGACGGACTCGAACCTCACAAGGTTCGTCTCACTCGGGGGGCCCTGGCCCGGATGTACGCCAACGGCGACCTCTACCCACAGGCCATCGCCGAACTCCACGCCGCGCTCCAGGAAGACTTGGAGCGGCCGGACCTGCAAGTCCTCCTGGCTGACATGTACTGGCGCACGAACCAGCGCGCCGAAGCCGGGGAAGTGGCTTCCGCCGTGTTGGAGACCCTCCCCAACTGCCGTGAGGCAAACCGGATCCTGGCCGCCGCCCTCCACTCTCAGGGCCGGACGGAGGAGGCCCTGACCTACCACCGACGCGTCGCGGCGCTCGACCCCTACTCGGCGCTCGTCGAGTCGATCCAGGATGACCCGGCAAGAGTCGAGGCGAACGCCGTACGGATTGAGAAGCTTGCCTGGATGCCTGGCGTCGGGGTCGAGACGGGCCCGGGGCCCCAGCGCAGAACTGGGTCCGGGCCTCTTCGCCCGTCCTGGCTCGATTCGTTGGGAGCAGCGACGGCAACCGGGGCCGCAGCCGCGGCCTCCAAGGAGCGACGCGAGCGCGAAGCTGCGCAGGCCCCCGAGGCGCCTCCCGCTGCACCGGAACGTGCAACGGAACCAGAAGGTGTCCCTGCCGACAGCGCCATTCCGGACTGGATGGAAGCGGCCGGATGGAAGCCAGGCACTGGTGAAGCTCAGGAAGGCCCGGTTTCATTCTCGGACGATGAATTGCGATCCCTGGAGGCTGGTATGCTGCCGCCTGAACCGGCTCCCGAACCCGAAGACGGCCTTGCTCGCGCCGATATCCCCGATTGGCTGAAGGATGTCGCGCCCCCGGACGCCTCGATGGAAGCATCAGAGGAACCTATTGAGGAGTCTGCACCAGCGCCGGAAGTTCCTGCGTCGGGTCTCGAAGAGCCGCGACTTCCTCAGGGGTGGTCGCCACCGCCCGCCGCCGGGGCGGAGCCCGAAGATGACGATTGGCTGAAGGCCGCTGCAGAAGATGCGCCGGCGCTGCCGACTTGGATGGAGGAGCAATCCCCTGGAGCCACGGCGACTATCGTGACGTGGCTGGGCGATCGATCTCGCAAGGAAGCTGCCGCCCCGGAGGCCGAACAACCGATTGAAGACGAGGCGGCGCAGAAGGAACTCCCTGAATGGCTTGCTGAGCAGCCGGTGACGCAAGAGCCTGAGCCGACGGAGGCCCCCACCCCGAAGCCGGGGTGGCTCTCCGGGCTCGCGGCTGCGGCCGCCGTCGGATCGAGCATCGAGCCGGAGGACATGGAGTGGCCCGCAGAGGACGAAGGACCGATCCAGACCGGGATGTACCCGGAGGACGAGTCGGCGGCTGAACCGGCTCCCGAGCCCGCGGAGCTGCCTGAGTGGCTTCAGACGATCGCCGGAGGCGCGAGCGCTTCCCAGATCACGCCTCGGGAGGATTCCCCCGCCGGGCCCACACCCGAGTGGCTTCAACCTCCTCGAGAAACCGCCCCGAGCGGCGAAGCCGGAGCTGACGAAGGCTTTGGGTGGCTTCGGGAACTCGCCGAGTCTGAACCTCCGACGCCGAAAGCCGAGGACATGGAAGCGCCGGAGCCTTCCGCTCCATCCTGGATGGCGCCGCCGATCACCGGCGACTCCCGCGCGGCCCTGGGCCAATCGGCCGGTCCCGAGTGGCTCCGCGGGATCGCCGAGCCGGAGAGCGCCCCCGCCGAGGAGGCCGGTTCGGAGGACTGGTTGCGGGGGATCGCTGAACCCCCTGAAGTTGCTGCCGAGTCGCAGCCTGCCGAGGCTTCCCTTCCTGTGGAGCCGGAGGCGAAGGATGAGTCGGCGGAGTGGCTCAACCTCCTGAGCCCGACCGATACCCAACCTCAACCGGGCTCGACCGGCGAATGGCTCCGCTTGCTGAAGCAGGACGGGGTGCCCGCACAGCAACCCGAGTCAGCCGGCGAACCAGCGAGTCCCACACGCGCACCCGCCGCACCCGCCGGGGATATGGACGACGAGCAAGTGTTCGACTGGCTTGAAAGCCTTGCTGCGAAGCAGGGGATCCCCGCCCCGGAAGCGATCCCGCCGGCTGCGGCCGCCTTTGGGGTTGGAGCGGCCATGGCCGCGGCGCCACCTCCCCCGGAGCAACCGGCCAAGGCGATCCCTGACGAGCCCGAAGCCGGGATGGAGTGGCTTGAGGAGCTGGCCGCTGAGCGCGGCCCTGAAGCGGTTCCTACCGCAATGGCCCCCATCGAGCCGGAAGTGCCTCCGACGTCTGCCCCAGAAGTGTCGCCGCATGAAGCTGGTCCCCCAGTCCCTGGTGTCCCCCCGTTGCCGAAGGCTGAGCCGGCTCCTCCGGCTGAGGAGCCGATGCCCGAACCGGAAGCCCCGGATTGGCTGATGGAGCTCGTCGCTGAGGCTTCCCAACCTGAAGTCGAGCCCGAGGTGGAGGCGGAAGAGCCTGCTCCGACGGACGAAACCTTGCCGTCCCTCCCCGACTGGATGCTGGCCGGGGAGCCCGCGGAAGAGGAGCCGACCATCCCGCCCCTTCCCCCAGTTGCCGCCGCCGTGTCTCCCGCTCCGGAACCAGAGCCGGTCCCCGAAGCGATCGACGAACTGGCCGAGACCTGGGTTCCACCGTGGGAGCAGCTGGCGATTGAGGAACCCACGCGCGATGAGCCCCCGCCGCCGGTCCTCGAGGCAGAGGAACCTGAGGTCGAGCCAATCCCCTCGGCTCCGGAACCCGCCTTCGAAGCCCAGCCGGAACCTGAACCGGAGCCGGTCCCCGCGCCTCCGAGGTACAGGGAACCGACGACTGATGTCCTCGAGGAAGTCCCTGATTGGCTTCGCGCCAAAGCCCCAAGGCCTCGCGAGGAACCTCAGCCGCTCCCTGCGGAACCGGAGCAGGACCTTGAGATACCGGAATGGCTGACCCCGGCCGCCGCGGCTCCGCCCAAGCCACCGAGACGCCCGGCGCCGGAGCCGATCGTCCCCGAGCCGGAGCCCGCACCCGAGCCTGAACCGGTCCGGGAACCAGTGCCACAACCGGTCACCGAGGCCCGACGCCCTGAGCCCGTTCCGCCGCCGCTCCCGCCCGCCGCTGCGGCGCCCGAGCCACCCCGGCGAGCCCCCAAGGCCAAGCCCGCCAAGCCCGGGATCGATGACAAGCTGCACGACGCCCGGCACGCCCTGGCTTTGGGAGATTTCCGGCGGGCGGCCAACGGCTACTCGGCCGTGATCAAGAAGAAGTACAAGCTCGAGGAGGTCACGTCCGACCTCGAGACCGCCCTGGACCGCAACCCAAGCGCACCCGATCTCTGGCAGGCGCTCGGTGATGCCTATATGAAGAGCGACCGGCTGGAGGATGCGATCGAGGCCTATGAGCGCGGCGTTTCCGCGGCCTAGGTCTGATCCAGCGACGTTGACATCAGGGAACTCGGGTCAGGCCCGAGTTTCCTGATTCTGGAGGCGATGGTGGAGAAAACCCTGGTGCTCGTGAAGCCCGACGGAGTCCAACGCGGCTTGATCGGAGAGATTATCGGCCGCCTCGAACGTCGCGGTCTTCGTCTGGTGGCGGCTCGTTTCTGTCGGGTCAGTCGGGATCTTGCCGAGCGGCACTACGCCGTTCATCAAGGAAAGCCCTTCTACGCGGGGCTGGTCGAATACATCACATCGGCCCCCGTGATGGCGATGGTCTGGGAAGGACCCGGAGCGATTGCCGCTGTTCGGCAGACGATGGGCGCCACGCGGCCGTCCGAGGCCGCCCCCGGTACCGTCCGCCACGATTTCGGCCTCGAGGTCGGCCGCAACCTCACCCACGCCTCCGACGGCACCGATACGGCGGCCGCCGAAGTCGCCCTCTGGTTCGGTCCGGAAGATCTTGTATCTTGGGATCGCGCCGTGGATCCGTGGGTCTTCGAATCCCCCTCACGGTAGGCCCGGCTACTGGACGCGCAGGACGACCTTGCCCTCTCGCCAGATGTCTTCGAGGCGATAGTAGTCCCTTCGGTCGCCAGAGAAGAGATGGGCGACAACGTCCCCGTAGTCGAGCAGGATCCAGCCGTCGGCGGCCTTCCCCTCCTGCCCGAGCGGCGAGACCTTCTCGTCCTTCTTCATGCGGCGAACCACTTCCTCGGCCAGGGCCCGTAGGGTCCGCTCGCTCGCTCCCGTGCAGACGACAAAGTAGTCGGTGAACCCGCACACCCCCTGGAGATCGAGCAGGAGGATGTCTTCGCCCTTGTGCTGATCGAGGGCGTCGATGATGGTGTGGGCCAGGGCCAGGCCTCGAGCCTCGGGGGTCGACGTCATGACGCCTCCCGGAGCGCCGCGGACACGACTTCCGACGCGCTCGAGACGGCGATCACAGGAAGAGGGGCTCCGTCTGGGGCCGTGGCGGTCCAGGTTCGGAGGGCGATCACGGGCTTCCCCATGCGGAGAGCCAGGGCGATTTCGGCAAGCGTCCCCAGCCCGCCTCCGATGGCGATCACAACCTGCCCGGCCCGCACCACCAGGGCGTTGCGGGCCTCTCCCATCCCCGTCGGGAGCGATGCAGTCAGCCAGCGGTTTCCCTCATCGGCCGATCCGCCCGGGAGGAGCCCGATCGACAAGCCTTTCGCCTCCGCCGCTCCTCGGCACGCTGCTTCCATCACTCCGGCGCCTCCGCCGCAGACGATCCCTACGTCGGCCTCGGCCAGTCGCCGGCCGACTTCTTCGGCCAGGGCCACCTCGTCCGATGTTGCCTGTGAACCTCCGATCACACTGAACCACTTCAAGGCGATACGGCCTCCCTCCGGTCGCGAGACAGAACGAGCGCGGCGATCGGCGTGTACTCCGGTCCGCCGGGGCGTAGTTGGCTCCCCATGAGATGGACGGCGTCGACGGCTGACGCGCCGAAATCCGCCTGCGCGTGCTCCTGCAAAGCTGCCGCAAGGGTGCGCAACCCTTCCGGGCTCAGACGATCCCGGACTCGACCCAGGGTCAGGTGCGGGTGAAAGCCCCGGGTCTCCGGCCGGAAGCCGCAGGATCGGGCGATCGATTCGAGATCCGAAGCGATCCGCGCTAGTGCGCCGGCCGGATCGGAGGCTCCAACCCAGACGACGCGCGGTCGCTTCCGATCAGGGAAGCATCCCAAGCCATGCAGCGCGATTTGAAAGGGAGCCCACGATTGGGCTGCGAGGTCGGCAACCTCCCGGACCTCTTTAAGTTGATCGTGGGGCGTCTCGCCGAGGAATCGCAGGGTCAGGTGCAGCCGTTCGGGGTGGACCCAACCGATGGGCTCCCCCCGGAGAGTCGAGCGCAGCGACTCCTCGACTTCGGCGATCCGGTTCCGGACCTCGCTCGCCAGGTTCACGGCGAAGAAGGCTCGCACCGTGCTCAGATCGCGTCTCCCTCCGAGAGAAAGGAGGCCAGCAGCGGATGAAACACATCCGGGATTTCGTCGTTGGGATGATGGGCCGCCTCGAGGCGAAGGAGCTGTGCCCGACGGATCCGTCGCGCGGCCGCCTCCCCCTCGGCCGGTGACACGATCCGATCGCCTTCACCGACGACGATGAGCGTTTTGGCCTGGATTTGGCCCAGGCGGTCGGACACATCCCAGGTCAGGACGGCTTTCATGCTACCCAGGGCCGAGTCGGCGGTTGTCATCCCGAAGTCCTCGGAGTTGCGCAGGACATGTCCAGGAGCATGCCGCCGCAGCGCCTGCGGGGGACGGGTCAGGAGGCGGGAGGCTGCCGGCCAGACTCGACGCGAGACCCGAACGGCCGGTTCGACCCAGGCTTCCCGGAGCGGGAGAGCGCGTGCATACACCCTTCCTGTGACGACCGGATTGACCACGACGATCTTCTCGGCGAAGGTGGGGGCCTGTGCCGCCAACTCGAGGGCGATCGTTCCACCCATCGAATGCCCGACCGCGGCCGGGCGTTTGAGGCCCAGCGCTTCGCAGAAATGGAGGACGACGTCGACGTAGTTGGGGATGGAATACCAGGACCAAGAGGGCTTGGTCGATTCGCCATGACCAGGTAGGTCGACAGCAAAGGTCCGGTAGCCGCCCGCCAGAGATGCCTGGGCGGCTTCCCACATGCGGCGGGAGCTTGCCCAGCCGTGGAGAAGCACGACCGCCGGGCGGTCTTCCGGCCCGACGGCCTGGTATGCGATCTCCATGCCCTGCACTGTGATTCGATCGGCCAGCATAGGCTCCAAGGCGATTATACCTGAGCTCGAATCGCCGGCTGTGCCAACTCGTTCGGCCCGCCGGCCGATGAGACTGGAGCAGGGTTGTTGAGACCCGAATCCGCCGCTAGAATGGAACCGATGGAAACACACCTGGACCGTCGCGGCTTTCTGGGCCTTGCCGCCCTTTCCGCCGGCTCGCTCGCCTTCCGACCCGTTCCGCCTCAAGTCGGAGACCCTGGCCTGGGTCTCGGCCGCGTCGCCTCGACATGGATCGGCTTGTACGCCGAACCCAGCTTCCGCGCCCGCCGATTGGGCCGTCTGCTTCGGGACGAACTGCACACCCTCCTGGCCCAGGAGACGGCCGACGATGGGCCGTCGCACAATCCGGTCTGGTATCGACTCGCTGATGGCTACGCGCACTCAGGCAACCTTCAGCTCGTCCGCTGGCTCCCTCAGCAACCCGAAGCTTGGGTTCCCGAGGCCGGCGGTCTATTCGAGGTCAGCGTACCTTACACGCGCAGCTACCGTGAGCCCGACCCGGCCTCCGACCCGATCTACCGCCTGTACTACCAGTCGACCCATTGGGTGGAGGCGATCGTCGCCGGTGGCGAAGGCCGCAGTTGGTACCGGATCATCGACGACATGCGCAAGGTGCGATACTGCGTCCCGGCAGAGCACCTGCGCCGGATCGATCCCAGCGAACTCGAACCGATTTCACCGGAGATCCCGCCACGCGAGAAGCGGATCGAAGTGTCGCTCACCCGGCAAGAAGTGCTTGCGTTCGAAGGCAGGCGCCTCGTCCTGCGAACGCGCATCTCGAGCGGGATCCCTGACCGGCGCCCATCCGAGAATGGAGTGCCGACGATCACGCCGGAAGGCTACTTCAACGTGACCAAGAAGACGCCGAGTCGGCACATGGGCGACGGTCACGTCACATCCGACGTGGAAGCGTATGAGCTTCCAGGCGTGCCCTGGGTCTCCTTCTTCCACGAGACCGGCGTCGGCTTCCACGGGACGTACTGGCATACGGATTTCGGGATCCCGCGCAGCCACGGATGCGTCAACATGCGGGTCGAGGAGGCCAAGTGGCTGTACCGATGGTGCAACCCCCCGGCTACGTACGCTGACCGCCTGCGCAGCGGTTACGGCACCTCGGTGCATGTCTACTGGACGTAATCGCCGGCCTTACGGCCGGCGGCGTCCCGCTCTCCGCGGCTCTCCGACCTCCGGCTAGGACGTCACCCCGCCGCCCCGCACTCGACTCAACAGATCAGGCAACTTGCCGGTGTCGGTAAAACCCGACGCGCCGCGCCGAACGGCCGCCCGGCCTTCGGCCTCCGACATCACTTCCGCCAAGACGAAGACCGGCATTTCGGTCGACAACTGCCGCAAGCCTCGCAGCAACCAGTAGTCTCGGTCCTGGGCCAGGCCGGCGTTGACGAGGACCAACCCGGGTTGCACCCGTTCCGCCAGGACCAGGGCTTCTTCCGCGCCGGTCGCCTCCGTGACACGGTACCCGTGCGCCTGGATCATCACCACCATCGTTTCGCGCAGGGCATCGCTCGGCTCCACGACCATGACCCGCGTGACCGGAGCCGGCACGGCATGCAAGGCCGCCTCGATCGCCGCCACCAGCGCCCCTGTTCCTGTCGGTCGGACGACGAAGTCGACCGCGCTCATGCGCATCCCGGCGTCGGGATCGCCGACCGAGGTCATGAAGAGCACCGGGATTCGGGCGACACGCGCGTCCTGCTTGAGAACCATCGCAACTTCAAACGCCGTCGGCTCGCGTGCCAGGATATCCAGCAGGATGAGATCGGGGGCCTCCCGCCTCGCTAGGGCCAGGACCTCGTCCCCATCCTGGGCGTTGATCACCTGGTACCCAGCCCCGGAGAGTTCCGTCGCCAGGGTTTCGCTGAGCTCCGGATCCTCGACCAAGGTTAAGAGCCGGCGGACAGGAGAGCCATCCTTCGGAAGGTGCTTGACGAGGGAGCGGCGAAGGGACGAGACGTCGGTCGCTGGAGAGAGCGCCGCCCGCAGCGGCAGGGCCAAGCGGAGCTCCGGTTCCTCGAGATCGGATTCCACCCACAACTCGCCGCCCATCGACTCGAGTTCGCGGCGGCAGTCCACCCCGGCCAGACCTCCGGCACGGCTGGGTGTCCGCTCGGCAAGCAGCGCCTGGAGAGTCTGAGCCGTGAGACCATTCCCGCGCGGGGCGATGCTGATGATCGCCCATGGTCCGGCCTCCGAAGGGCGTGCTTGCTTGTCCACGCGGTCCGGGAGGCGCGACGACAGCGCGGCGCGGACGCCGACTTCCCCATGCTGGGTCCGTTCGACCGTACCGGCAATCAGTCCTTCGAGGATGTCGACCAGACGGTCGGGATCCCCGTCGAGGGCCGGGAGATGTGCCGGGTAGGCGGCCACCACCGAGACCGGGCGATCGCCCAGGAGGGCGGAAATCTTCTCAATTGCCTGCTCGATCACACGGGGCAGGTCTACCGGGCCAGGCCGGTCGGACGCCAAGCGGAACCTCCCAGTGCCCCGGCGGGGCACCTCTCAGGCTTGCACTCCCTACTCTATTCCAGCCCGGGTGGCCGCAAGCCTTGCCGCCACCTTACAGATTCGACAGTGCGCGCGCCCATAGGTAGAATGTCGCCATGGAAGCGCGGGTCGCTGTCGCCAAAGTCCGCAAGTATGCCACCCCGGAAAGCGGCGACACCCTCGAGATGATCGAGCGTCCGTCCGGCGGGCTTTCGGTCGTGCTCGCCGACGGCCAGATGTCGGGCAAGCCGGCCAAGGCGATCGCCAACATCGTCGTGCGCAAAGCCATCAGTCTGCTGGCCGACGGCGTTCGCGACGGGGCTGCCGCCCGGGCCGCCTCCGACTACCTCTACACCCAACGCTCGGGAAAGGTCGTGGCGACGCTGAACATCCTGTCGCTCGACTTGCTGTCCCAAAGCCTCGTCATCACCCGCAACAACCCTGCCCCGGTCGTCCTCATCCAGGACGGGGTTGTGAGCCTTCTGGATGGCCCCACGGATCCGGTAGGTGGGCGTCGCGGCGTCCGGCCCGAGATCCACCAGTTCCCGCTGGCCGTCGGACTGACGGCGGTCGTTTTCACCGACGGGCTGGTCCACGCCGGCGAGCGCTCCGGGCACCCCGTGGATCCCGTCGCCGAGGCCCATGCCCTCGCCGCCACCGGGCCCGCCGACCCCGACACGTGGGCCGACACCCTGCTCCGCCGAGCCCTGGAGGCCGAAGACGGCCGGCCGTCGGACGATATCTCAATCCTGGTCGCTGCAATCCTGCCTCGGGAAGGCGAGGAGGTGCGGCGCCTGGCCGTCCGCATGCCCCTCTAGCCCGCACGGCCGTGTCCATCAGCGATTCTACACCCCTCCGAGCTACCGCCCGCGGCGGGATCGCCGTCGTCGGACCCTGCGCGGCGGGCAAGACGACCCTCGTTGCCGGTCTTCGCCGACTCGGACACTCCGCTCGCCAGATCGCCCAAGAGCATTCCTATGTCGCCGACATGTGGCAGCGGATCGCCCGCCCCGATACGCTTGTGTTCCTCGATGCCACCTACGAAACCTGTACTCGCCGCAAGAATCTGGATTGGCTCCCCCGTGAGCACGAGGAGCAACTAGCCCGGCTCCGGCATGCCCGCGCCCATTGCGACGTCTACCTGGCGACGGACGAGATGGAACCCGAGGCCGTCCTGGCGGCCGTCCTCGAAGCCCTTGGACTGGATTGAAGACCGGATCGACCGGACGCACGCGAGCCTCCGCCCAGGTTCTCTTGGTTTATAATCTTCGCCTGGGCCAGCGCTGGGCTTCGCGGCGCTGGCCAGCCGCGAGCGAGCATAGCGAATGGGTCGACGCACGGTCGTTATCCTGATCTTGATCTTGGCGGGCCTGTGGGTCGTCTGGCCCGACAATCCCGGCGTCCACCTCGGACCGATTGACCGGTCGATCGAGGTCGTCCGCGGCCTCGACCTGCAGGGCGGCCTGCGTGTCTTGCTCGAGGCCGACCTTCCCGAAGAAGCCGAAATCACAACGGAACAGATGCAGGCGGCGCGCGATATCGTCGAGAACCGCGTGAACGCCCTGGGCGTCACCGAGCCTGTTGTCCAGGTGGCGGGGGCGCGCCGGATCCTGGTCGAGCTCCCGGGGGTCGAGGACACTGAGCAGGCGGTGGCCACGATCCGTGAGACCGCCCTCCTGGAGTTCGTCGATTTCAGCGGCCTCACCCCGCTTGAAATCGAGACCCTGAAACTCCAGCCGATCACAACGGATTACGGGCGGAGTGCGGCCCCTGCGCCGACGGCCGGACCGGACGAGCCGACGCCCGAGGTGCCAGCGACCGTCTTCCATACGGTCCTCACCGGCGCCGACCTGGAGAGCGCCGTGGCGTCCCAGGACACTCTCGGTGGCTTTGCGGTCGATATCCGCTTCAACCCGTCCAGCGCCGACGCCTTCGCGGCCTACACCCGTGAGCACGTCGGGCAATCGCTGGCGATCGTGCTCGACAAGATGATCCTTTCGGCCCCAACGATCTCCGAGCCAATCACCGGGGGGGAAGCCCGGATCACCGGGAACTTCACCATCGAAGAGGCCAACCAGCTCGCGGTGCAGCTGCGCTACGGGTCCCTGCCCGTCCCGCTCAAGGTCGTCGAGAGCAAGGCCGTCGGCCCCACCCTCGGCCAGGATTCGCTCCAGAAGAGTCTCCAGGCCGGCATCATCGGTCTGGGTATTGTGATCCTCTTCATGGTGCTGTACTACCGGCTGCCAGGCGTCCTCGCTTCGCTGGCCCTTCTGATCTACGCGTTGCTGACCTTCTCCTTGTTCAAGCTCATCCCGGTCACACTCACCCTCCCCGGCGTCGCCGGGTTCATCCTGTCGCTTGGAATGGCGGTCGACGCCAATATCCTGATTTTCGAGCGGATGCGCGAGGAGCTGCGAGACGGCCGGGAACTCCGCCAGGCGACGGACCTTGGATTCAAACGGGCCTGGCCTTCGATCCGCGACTCGAACCTTTCAACCTTGATCACCTGCGGGATCCTCTACTGGTTCGGAAGCACCTATGGGGCGAGCATCGTCAAGGGGTTTGCCCTGACCCTCTCCATCGGTGTCGTCGTGAGCATGTTCACAGCCATCGTGGTGACGCGCACTCTCCTCCACCTGGTGCTCGATCGACTGAAGTTCGCCGAGCACCCGACCTGGTATGGGATCTGAACCGACATGATCGACATCGTCGGACGCCGCTACCTGTACTTCCTGATCTCCGCCGTCGTGATCCTGCCCGGCCTGATCGGCTTGCTGGTCTGGGGACCGCCGGAGGCGGCGATCGATTTCACCGGCGGGAACCTGCTTGAGGTGCGTTTTGAGCCGGGAATGCGCCCACAGCCCGCAGCGGTCGTCACGCTGGCGGAGGACGCCGGGATATCCGAAGCCCTCGTCCAAACTGCGGGTGATACCGACTTGGTGTTGCGGACCAAGCCCCTTGCCGCCGACCAACGCGCCGCCCTCCTGTCGCTCCTGGAAGAGACGGCGGACGGCGGCCTGACAATCCTGCGCGATGAGCAGGTCGGCCCCTCGATCGGGGCCGAAGTCGGTCAGCGGGCCGTCGGGGCGGTCGCCCTGGCCGTTCTGGGCATCCTGGCCTACATCACCTATGCCTTTCGCGGCGTCGCCCACGCGGTCCGGTATGGCGTGGCAGCCATCCTGGCGATGCTCCACGACGTTGCCGTCGTGATCAGCATCCAGGTCCTATTGGCTCACTTCCTGGGCTGGGAAGTCGACTCCCTCTTCCTGACGGCGCTCTTGACGGTGATCGGCTTCTCGGTTCACGATTCAATCGTCGTCTTCGACCGGATCCGCGAGAACCAGAAGACGCTTCGACGACTCCCCTACGACGTCCTGGTGAACCACTCGATCGTCCAGACCCTGGGACGATCGATCAACACGCAGCTGACCGTCGCCCTCGTCTTGCTGTCGCTGCTCCTCTTCGGCGGCGTAACGATGCAGCACTTCGTGACGATCCTGCTGATCGGCGTCCTGAGCGGCACCTACTCCTCGATCTTCAACGCTGCGCCGATCCTTGTCGTGTGGGAGAACCGGGAATGGAAGACCTGGTTCCGGCGCAGACCCTCCCGCGCTTGAGCTGCGGCTTTCTACCGATTCACCCAAGGATGCAGGACGAGGGCCTCTGACAGACAGCTCCAGCGCTTCGCCGCAGCGCGCCTCGATCCTGCGCCGCTCAAGAGGAACACTCAGTGCGCCTGCGCATACGGAGGCCGTCCACCCATCGAAGAAATCCCGTCGAAGGGTGCCGGACGTCGCCATGCTGCGCTTTGGGTCGAGCGTGGCAGATCAGGCCGCGACTGGCTGAATGACGATGGCGCCTCGCCCTCGTCGCTTGGCCGCATACAGGGCCTGATCGACGGCGGCGAGGAATTCCTTGCTGGTCCCGTACATCGGACTCCACTGCACCACTCCGGTGCTCGCCGTTACGGAGACCGAGTTCACCCGAATCTGGCGGATCTCGAAGGCGATCCGCTCCGCCACCCGCTCCGCATCCTCCAGAAGCGTTTCGGGTAGGAGCACGAGGAACTCGTCCCCTCCGAAACGGGTCGGCAAGTCGAGCCGCCGGATGTGATTGTGGATGGCTGCCGCCACCTTCTTCAGCACCTCATCCCCGGTTCCGTGGCCGAGGGTGTCGTTGACGAGCTTCAGATTATCCAGGTCCATCATGATCATTGAGACCGGCCGCCCGTAGCGGGAGGCCCGGACGAACTCGGTCTCGAGTGCCTCCGCCAATCGATGCCGGTTGAACAGGCCCGTGAGGGGGTCGGTGATGGCCAGGCGCTGGACCTCGGCGAACAGGCGCGCATTCTCTCGGATCAGGTGGCGGTGCTCCAGGGCCCGGGTCAGCGAGACCTCGAAGGTGGCCAGGCTTTCGAGCGGCTTGGTGAGGTAGTCGTAGGCGCCCTGCCGCAGGGCGCCGACGGCGGTCTCGACCGAAGCGCTCCCCGTCAGCAGGATCGCCTGGACATCGGGCTGATCCCTGCGGGCCGCCTGAAAGACGTCCAACCCCGTAGCGCCTGGCATATACACGTCGAGAACCAGGACATCGAAAGCGTGCTCAGAAATGGCCTCCAGCGCCTTGGCGCCATCCTCGGCCTCGACGACCGTCAATCCCATCCGTCGCGCCCGCCGAGCGAGCATCTGTCGGAAGTCGTTGTCGTCGTCAGCAACGAGCGCCAGCCCGACAGGGCCCTCGATCGGCTCGGGCTCGTCCATGGGCGTGATCCGGGACTGGCCCGGCGCAAGCGGCGCGATGCCTGGATCTCTCTTTCCCATCACCTTCGATGATAGGCGCAGGCTGCGACGTTCCACCTTGCAGGTGTCTTACACCGGGACGGCGACCATCCCCCAACGGTACCTCTCAGGGATGGAAAGAGGCTCGCTCGCCTAGCCGAAGATCGGTGAGGTCGCGGTGCGGGTGGGCGTGATCGAGGGAGCCGAGGTCGGCGTCGGCCCGGTCGTCGGCGTGCGCGTCGGGGTGCGCGTCGACGTGGGCGTCCGGGTCGGGGTCCTGGATGGCGTCGGCGTGACGGACGGGGTGAGGGTCCGCGTCGGCGTGTTGGTGCGGGTCGGGGTATTCGATGGCGTCAGCGTGATCGTCGGGGTCGGGGTTCGGGAGGCTGTCGGGGTGCGCGAGGGCGTCGGCGTGATCGACGGCGTGAAGGTCCGGGTGGGCGTCAGGGTGTTCGTCGGGGTGCGCGACGGTGTCGGCGTGTTGGACGGGGTCGGCGTGTCGCTGGCCGTCGGAGTCGGGGTGATCGTCGGCGCGGCGCGCGAGATCGTGCCCGAGACCACACAGGTGTTGTCGAAGGTCAAGACGACGGTGAACACCCCGTCGAGGCCGAGGTTGGAGGGAACGCTGCCGAAGCGGACCAGGAACGGGTCGGAATTCCCCCCGCCGGCGAAGGGGCGTGACGCGCCGCTGCTGGTGAGCGGCGAGAGCTGCGAGGGAGACGAGAAGACCCGTCACAACCGTTCCCGTTCGGTAGGCCTGGATGGTGACGTTGCCGTGGCCGATGGAGACCGCGGGCGAGGCGAGGG
>DATIPT010000162.1:0-4251 GCA_035471625.1 Anaerolineales bacterium | reverse complement strand
GGGTGGCGCTTCGGGTGATGCGCCGGCTGGGCGTCGGAGGGGTGCAGGCCAAGATGGCCCTCACGTACGCCCTCGGCGTGGCGATTGTGGTCATCAACGTCGTCCTGAGCTCGATGTTGATGTTCTTCTCCAGTCACGACGCCGGATTGCTCATCGTCCTCCTGTTGTTCAGCGCATTGGTGGCGCTCGGGTTCGGCCAGCTGATGGCCCGCACGATGACCCGGGGGTTGGAAGAGCTTGCGGATGCCTCGGAGGCGATCGCCGCCGGCGACCTGGAGCGTCGCGTCGAAGTCCGAAGCGGAGATGAGATTGAATCCGTCGGAGAAGCTTTCAACGCCATGGTCGAGCGGATGGAGCAGGCGCAGCAGCGCGAGGTCGCGGCCCTGCAAGCCCAGAGGTCGCTGATTGCCTCGGCGTCGCATGACTTGCGGACGCCGTTGACCTCATTGCGGGCGACGATCGAGGCGCTGACCGAGGGCGTCGTCGACGATCCGCCCGAGGTGGAGCGCTACCTGGAGGTCGCCCAGGCCGACATTCGACATCTCGGGGCCCTGGTGGAGGACTTGTTCGAATTGACTCGGTTGAACGCAGGCGTCCTCGTCCCGCGGCTACAAGCGGCGTCGCTGAGCGACCTGGTGTCCGACACCCTGCAGAGCCTGCACTTGCTGGCGGATGAGAGGGGGGTCGCCTTGGAGGGCCGGGTCGATCCCCGGCTCGATCCGGTCGTGTTCGATCCCTATCTCCTGCAGCGTGCGCTCACCAACATCACAGAAAACGCTATTCGCCACACGCCTGCCGGCGGGTGGGTGCGCATCGCGGCGGAACGAGAAGGCAGCGGGGTCCGGATCGTTGTGTCGGATACCGGCGAAGGGATCCTCCCGGCCGATCAGCCGCGTATCTTCGACGCGTTCTATCGCGGCGAAGCGGCGAGATCCAGGACGGCAGGGGAAGGCGCCGGGCTGGGCCTGAGCATCACCCGCGCTATCGTCGAGGCCCACCGGGGCAGGGTCTCGGTGGACTCGCGCCAGGGAGTGGGTTCCGTCTTCGAGATCCGATTGCCGGCCCTTGACGTGTCGCAGGCGGGGGGGCTAGAAGGTGAAGAGACGCCCGTTGGGCGTCTCTGAGGGGTGCCAGATGGGGCTCGAACCCACAACCCTCGCATCCACAGTGCGATGCTCTGCCATTGAGCTACTGGCACCGCGCGGACGCGATTCTAGCACGAAGCGGGATCGAGGCGCTCGAGCTGTTCGATGAGCCTGCCCTCGATCTCGGCCAGGGGGACTTGGGTCTGCTGCCCGGTCCGCAAATCCTTGACGGCCGCCGAACCCGCTTCGATCTCGCGTGATCCGAGGATGACCGCCAGAGGGATCCCCTGGCGATCTGCATACTTGAGTTGGCGGGGTAGGCGGTCTGGCAGGGGGTACCACTCAACCTGCACGCCCGCCGCCCGCAGGCGACTGGCGGTCCGCAGGGCCTCGCGGCTGGCTGGTTCGTCGATCGGGCACACCAGGACCTGGGCCGGGGGATCCATTCTCTTGGGTTCGACCCCGGCTTGTTCGAGAAGGAGACCGAAGGTCACGTCGCCCATCGCGAATCCCACGCCCGGGATGCGGTCGCCTCCGACGTCGGCGACGAGGTTGTCGTAGCGGCCGCCGCCGAGGATCGCCCGGAATCGGCCGTCGATGTCGCGAGCCTCGAAGACCGTGCCGGTGTAGTAGTCGAGACCGCGAACAATCAGCGGCTCAAAGTCCAGGTACTCGGAGACCCCCAGGTCTGAAGCAGCTTCGAAAAAGGCCCGCAATTCGTCGGAAGCCTTCCAAGCGTCGCGATCCGTCAAGACCTCCACCAATCCTTCCAGGGTCGGCTCCGAGAACCCGAGTTCGACGCCATAGGCCCGCCAATCGGCTTCGCTCAACTTGTCGCGACGGTCGACCAGGCGAAGGGCAGACGGCATCTGCCCGGGGCCAATCCCGATCGAAGCGTAGCGAGCCTCGGCGACGCGACGGTTGTTGACGAGCAAGCGGATCTTGTCGGGGCCCAATCCGACGGCGCGAAAGAGCGCGACGGCCACCGCGGCGATCTCGGCATCGGCCTCGGGCGACTCGACCCCAAGCAAGTCGATGTTCCACTGGAAGAACTCACGCGAGCGGCCTTTTTGGGGCCGCTCGTAGCGCCAGATTGGCCCGAAGGACCACCACCGAATAGGACGTGGCAAGGCGCGGCTCCGGGCGGCGATCATGCGCGCCAGGGATAGGGTGAGCTCTGGTCGCAGGGCGATCAGGTCGCCTCCCCGGTCTTTGAAGACATAGGCCTGCTCCTGGACGAGCTCTTCCCCGGCTTTGGCGGCATACAGCTCGAGGCGCTCGAGGTACGGCGCCTCGTACTCGGTGTAGCCGAAGGCGCGCGAAACCAGGCGCACCTTCTCGTACAGCCAGTTGCGGAGGGCCATGGCCTCCGGGTAGAAATCTCGGGTTCCCTTGACAGCCGGTATCGCGGGCATCGAGCTCGCTCCTGGATAGAGAACGGCGGCGGGGTGGCCCCGCCGCCGTGTTCATCGAGCGTACGGCATTGCGCGAGGCTAGGACCTCGGCCGAAGGAAATGGACGTGCAGGTCGTTGGTGTACTTCATCGTCCGCGAAGTATAGCACGGACCGCCGTTCATGCCTGCCGGGCGGGCTGCCAGCCATCCGTGCGGACCAGGCGGACGAGGGACTCGATGTGGGGACCCAAGACCGCGTCCCCGTCGAGGACAGGAACCTCGCGGCGGACACGGGCGTGGAGGGCTTGGGTGCCTTCCCCCGGCGAGGCTTTCGGTTCGTCGGAGAGGCGAAGATCGAGCGCCTGACTCGCCGTCAAGAGTTCGATGGCGACGACCTGCTCGACGTGCTGCACGACCCGTGCGAGCTCACGCGCCGCCGTGGTTGCATTGGCGTTGTGATCTTCCTGGTCGGCGGAGGTCGGCAAGGATCGGACCGACGCGGGAGCGGCCAATCCCTGGTTCTCCAGAACGAGGGAGGCGGCCGTGTACTGGAGCATCATCAGACCGGATTCGATACCGGCACGCTCAGGGCGGCGAACGAGCATCGGGGAGAGGCCTGCACTCGTGTGGGGCGAAAGGAGACGAAAGGTTCTACGCTCGGAGATCGCGCCGATCTCGCTGGCAGCGATCTTCAGGTAGTCGCAGGCGAGACCCACGGGTTCGCCATGGAAGTTGCCCCCGGAGACGGAGTCAGAGCCAAAGAAGAGCGGGTTGTCCGTAGCGGCATTGATTTCCCGGACGGCGACGGCATCGGCAAACTCGAGGATGTCCCAGACCGGTCCCAACACCTGCGGGATGCACCGAAGGCTGTAGGCATCCTGGACCTGGTCGCCGGAGTCCAGCAACGTGCTACCGGCGGTCAGCTGGCGCAATCGCGCCGCGACTCGCTGCTGCCCAGGATGAGGCCGGGCGGCGTGGAGTCGTTCGTCGAGGGGGCTTGAGGCGCCGCGCAGCGCCTCGAGGGAGAGGGCGGCCGCCGCCTCGGTAGCGGCTAGCAAGCGTCGAAGGTCTACGCACGCAAGGCTGAGAAGCGCTGCAGCGAATGTGGCGCCATTGGTCAGTGCGAGGCCTTCCTTGGGGCCAAGACCAAGGGGCTGAAGGCCGATCTCCGCCGCCGCCTGACGCCAGGGCCGGCGCGAGGCACCGATCCATCCCGGAGGGTCGTCCGGTACGAGCTCGGGATCGATCAGGGCCAGCGCCAGGTGGGCGAGCGGGGCCAAGTCGCCCGAGGATCCGAGAGATCCCTGGCTGGGCACAGGCGGGATCGCGTCGGAATTGAGAAGCTCTACAAGCGAAAGGATGACTCCCGGCCGGACCCCCGAAAGACCCAGTGCCAGGGTGTTGGCGCGGACCAGAATGGCCGCCCGAGTGACGTCGAGCGGAAACGGTTCCCCCACGCCGACAGCATGGCTGACAATCAGGTTGCGGGGCAGCGACGGGAGCTCGGCGGAGGGAATCCGCTTGGACGCGAAGCTGCCGTAGCCCGTGTTGACGCCGTAGACGGAGCGGCCGGACGAGGCGAGCGCAGCGACGACGCCGGCTGAGTCCTCGACGACTCTACGTGTCTCCGGGGCGAGGGCGGCCTTGCGACCATGCCTCGCAACCGCCTCCAAGCTGTCCAGGCTGAGAGAGTACCCGTTGATGAGATAGGGCGGTTCCGCTGAGATCACGGCGCGATTCCGAGACAGAGGGCGCATCCGTAGGCGCGCAAG
>DATIPT010000161.1:0-14063 GCA_035471625.1 Anaerolineales bacterium | reverse complement strand
CGAAGCCTTCTGGCCCGAATCTCCCCCAGGCAAGCGAAGCGCCAATATCCATATGGCTATCCACTCTCTCCGGCGGTGGCTTGGGGAGGACGTTGTCGTGCTCGAAGGCGGCGCCTACCAGATCAGCGCCGCGCTCGAAGTCACCTACGATGTCGAAAGCTTCGGAAGGGCGCGCGGGGTGGCGCTGGCTTTGCCGCGGGGCGACCCGAGGCGCTACTTCGCGCTGACGGAGGCCGTAAACACATACTCGGGGGAGTTCGCCCCCGAGATCCCCTCGGAATGGGCCGTCCAGCGACGGCGGGACCTCGAGATCCACTACCTGGAGGTTCTTTCAGCCTACGGGGAGGAAGCCCTAACGCGCGACCAGCCGCAGCGCGCTGTCGAGCACATCCGGCGTGGTCTGGCGATCGATCCCTACCGGGATGACCTAAACGCCCAGTACATGGAGGCCCTAGGCCGTCTCGGAAGGCGCAGCGAGATGGTGGCTCACTACCAGCGGTACACGAATCTGCTGGACACCGAGCTTGGTCTCGACCCACCTCGCGAAGTACGGGAGCTGTACACCCGGCTGATACGCTAGGGGGGGGACCGTCGTGTTCGATGCCGCGACCTGGAACCAGGGGCGGGTCACATCTCGGTGTATTGACATAACTATGAGATGGGGAGCGTTGCCGCCAGGACGCGCTCCGTACCGATTTCGCATTCTCTCGGGCGTTGAGCACCAGTTGAGAGGCCTCATGTACGCTTCATCCGTAACATTCCGGAGAAAGGAGACGTTGCCATGCCCTGGGATCCCGTCGGCGGCCGGTAAGCGCACTCGTCGTTCAACCCAATACCCAAGTCGGTTGCCAGGCAGCGAACGCATCGCTTAGCTGCCTTTTGTTTTCCCTGGTGTTGGCCAGGGATCAAGGATAGGGGAGGACAGTCATGTCTATGCAAGCGTTGAACCGTCTCGTCGCTCGGTCGATCATCGACCCGACCGTCCTGCAGGCTTTCGGTTCCGGCCACATCGGCGAGGTCCTGGATGACCTGGATTTCTCGCCGGAGATGCGCCGTGCCCTGACCGGCCTCGAGGCGGAGTCGTGGTCCGAGTTTGCCATCCAGGCTTACCGCGTCGTCAAGGCCTCGGAGCGCCCGGCAGTCCGCGTCGAGCTGCCGTCGCCGCTGGAAGGCCTGATCAACGAGCAGCCCGGCAAGCGCTCTGACTACGGCCAGGTGGCATGAACCCGATCACCCGCGAGGAGCGCCACTGGTTCCTGCGCTGCTTGGCCCAGGGCCTCTATGAGTACATGGGCGCCGCCGCGCCGCCGGTGCCGGTCGAGGGCCTGCTCAAGCATCCGCCCGAGACCTTCGCCGATGATTTCGGCGTCGTCGACATGTACTCGACGCTGTGGGACGCGACGTTCGCCCGCCCACCGAACGGGCAGGGAAGCGTCTTCGTCCGGATCGACCTGCCTCCGGCAGAGCGTCGCCACGCCCTGGCGCGAGAGCTACTGAGCGCCCTCATTACAAGCCGACACGGACGAGCGATGGGGCTTGTGAAGTTTCTCATGGCCGACCTGCGGGATTCGGCCGAGTTCTTCGCCCGCTGCCTGCTCGTCCCCGAACCGCTGCTCCAGGCCTTCCGTACGCGCGGCGGCCAGCCGGAGGAGTTCGCCGAGGCCTTCGGGCTCCCGGATTCCGCGGCAGCGCTGCGCTGGCAAGAAACGCCTGTCTGATTCGCCCGGCGCGGTCGGGCATTCGGAGGCGGCGGTTCGGGCCACCAACCGCGTGGCCGTCCGCGCGCCTCGCCAGTCTCCCTTGGCATTCAACTTGCACGCGCCCGGGTGCATGTCCGTGCGTGGGTATAATCCGGCGCCGGCGAGGTTGCCCGCCGGGAAGGATGCGTTGTGACTTCTACCGCAGCCCCCCCAAAGGGATCGAAGCCGGGCACGAGGCTTCGCGTCTGGGCGTTCCGGCTGTTTGTCTTCGTGGCGATCATCTTGATCGGGGCCATCGCCTGGGCCGGGCTGGGCGCCTCTGACACAACGCCGACGGCGATCGATCCCACAGTGGCGGCACTGGCGACGGCGATCGCCCAGCCGGCGACCCCTAGCGCAACCGGTGAGCTCCCGCAACCGTTCGACTCGCCACAACCGACCCGGGTAACGATTGCCGGGACTGTGATTTTCACCTCGCGGCTGGAAGGTCATTCCCGCCTCTCGGCCATTGCACAGGGGGATCCGGCGCCGTTTCAACTCACGGAAGGGGACTTCGACGATCGCGAACCTGCCATCAGTCCCGATGGGCGTTTTGTCGCGTTCGCTTCGACACGCAGCGGCGGCTGGGACCTGCACCTGCTGGATCTCCTGACCGGAGACGTGCGGCCGCTGACCCAGACGAGCGCCTTCGAAGGACACCCCACTTGGTCGCCTGACGGGGCGTGGATCGCCTATGAGTCGTACGACGGGAACGACCTCGACATCTGGATCCTGCGCGTCGACGGGAGCGAGGATCCCATCCAACTGACGAACGCTCCGTCGATGGATGCATCGCCCTCGTGGGACCCCGGGGGAAGGCGGATCGCCTTCGTCTCTGATCGCGACGGCCTGCCCGAGGTGTATGTGGCGCTGCTGGATGACCCCGACGAACGATACCGGAATCTGTCGCAGACACCTCTGATCGCCGAAGCCGATCCGGTCTTCTCTCCGGATGGGAACGCCGTCGCCTACTCCGGGAGGGGCAATGGCCTGGACTTCATCTACCTGGCGCCGCTGGACCCGGACCTGGGAGGTCCGCGCGAGATCGGCATCGGCCGGGATCCGGAATGGGCACCACGCGGCGACGCCCTGGGCGCCGTGCTGGCTTCAGCCCACACGAGGCATTTCGTCGTCTACCCTCTCGTCGCCGCCGAAGGTGCGAGCCTGGGTTTCCCGCCTCTGGCTGGCATCGATGATTTCGCCTGGACTTCCGGGGCGGTCCCGTCGGAGGTAGCTGGGTGGGCGCCGGCCATCTCGCCTGCCGTGAGCGCCGTTGCCGAACTCGTAACCTCCTCAACGGGACGGGTCTCCCTCGTTCCCTTGGCCGGAGTCCAGGCCCCGACGGCGATGCTCTCGGATCGGGTCGACGAAGCCTTCACCGAGATGCGTCGGCGCGTGGCGTCGAACTCCGGGTGGGATGTGATGGCGACGCTCGAGAACGCGTTCGTCGGAATCAATGCGCCGATGCCCCCGGGGTACGCCTTCAATGACTGGCTCTACACCGGAAGGGCGATCGCGCTGGATGCCGATCTCCTTGGGTCGGGTTTGCTCGAGGTAGTGCGGGAAGACCACGGGGCCGAGACCTACTGGCGCATCTATGCGCGCACGGCGATCCAGGACGGGACTCTTGGAGAGCCCATCCGCGTGCGGCCCTGGGATTTCTCTACTCGCTACACGGGCGACCCGACGACCTACGACCGCGGCGGATCCCTGAAGGAGGAATTGCCCCAGGGCTACTTCGTGGACCTGACGGAGATCGCGGCCGACTTCGGCTTCGAGCGAATCCCGGCGATCTCGAATTGGCGGACATTCTTCCCCGCCGCGCGCTACAACGAGCTGGCTCGAACCGACGGCCTGACATGGCAGCAGGCGATGCTTGAGATCTATCCTGCCGAAGCGATCGTCACCCCGACCCCCTACCGCACGCCGACCTCGACGCCGACGATCACGCCTCGTCCCACCGCGACCCCCTGGTGGTGGCGTTGGATCCTCACCGCGACGGCGATGATGGTTCCCACCGCGACGCCGACGTGGACGCCCGCGCCATGAAGCGCTTCGCCGCTGCTGCCGGCCTGGCCGTGTTTCTGGGGTCGTGTGTTCCGGCGGGATCGCCGCCGTTCGAGATGCTGCCGGCCGGGCCGACCGAGATCGGCGAAGCCGCCGAGCCGACGGCGCCACCGGCACTCGAGGGGACGTCGGTGGCGTACCCAACGCCCCACGTCCGTCGGTCGCCGACGCCCTTTCCGGATGCGATCGCCGACTGGCGCCCACCACCGTATCCGGCTCCTTGGTCGCTCAGGCCGGAAGACCATTTCTACTTCTCTCGCCCGATCCCCTCCGGGGAAGTGAACTGGCCGCATCCAAAGTACCGCTACGGCGGAACCTTCTTCGGCGAAGCGAGCACGCATACGGGAGTCGATCTTGGCGCCAAGCGGGATACGCCGGTCCTTGCGGCCGCCGCAGGGGAAGTGGTCTGGAGCGGGTTCGGCTTGTATCGAGGCATCACGGACCCGAACGACCCGTACGGCTTGGCGATCGCCATTCGCCATGATTTTGGCTATCGCGGGGAGACTCTGTACACCGTCTACGCCCACCTGGCATCGGATCTCGTCTGGCGCGGTCAGCAAGTTGCCGCCGGAGAGGTGATCGGCACAGTCGGCGACACGGGTCACGCCAGCGGTCCGCATCTCCACTTTGAGATCCGCCTCGGCGAAAACTACTACTTCTCGACGCTGAATCCGGAACTCTGGGTGGTCCCGCCGGAAGGATGGGGCGTCCTGGCCGGCCGAGTCCTCGGTACCTGGGGGCGGCCGATGCCTGAGACTTCGCTCCGCGTGATCTCGGTCGAGACCGGACGGGAGTGGGAGGTCATCACCTACGCGCTGGACACCATTCATCCGGACCCGGTCTACCAGGAGAACTTCGTACTCGGCGACCTTCCCGCCGGGCCGTACGAAATCCGGATCATCTATGCCGGACGGGCCTACTCGGCCTTCTTGTTCGTCGTCCCGGGGCAGACAAACTTCGTGACCTTCAAGGGGCAGGGAGGGTTCCAGATCGAGCCGACCCCTGCGCCTCTGGCCGTCCGCTGATTTCGTGATCGTCCGACAGTCTCATCTGCTCGGCAGGGTCTTGCGGGAGGCGCCGGCAGGCATGGATCGCCTGACCGCCGCCGCCGTTCGTGGCGGCTACCTCCGGTCGGGCGCCGATGGTTTGATCTGGCTACCGCTGGGGTCGATGGTCCGACGGAAGCTACGGGATCGTCTGTGGAAGATTGCGCCAGACGATGGGGTCGTCGAAGCGACCGGAGGCAGCCTCCGAATGCTGCCGGCATCGCTTGCCAAGGAAATCCATTCGTTTCGTGATCTCCCTGTGCGGGTCCGCATCCAGGGAGAGCTTCCCGGCGGGCGGTTCCGCAGCCTGCTACGAGACAGCGCCGAGCCCGACCAAGGCTGGCTTGTCGCGGCGGCGGATGAAACGTCGGCGCAGGACGCGCTGGCCGCGATCCTCGACGGCCTGCGCGAGCTATGGGCGAGACTTGGCCTCGACCCGATGGTTGTGACCGCCGGGGAGAAGGCAACCCAATGGGTCCACCGGGTCGAAGGCGGACCCGTGCAGGTTCTTCGCTGTCCCTCTTGTGGGACCGCGGCGCTACGGTCGACCGCAGGGTTTCACCGTGGTGAAGACAAGGGCCCCGCCTCCGACCTGGAGATTGTCGAGACGCCGGGCGCGATGACGATTGCCGCGTTGTCTCAGCTGTTGGGTATTGCGCCTGCAGATACGATGAAGGCCCTGGTTCTGGCCGATCCTGGCGGGGATCTCCTCATGATCCTGCTGAGAGGCGATCTCGAACTCAGCGAGGCCAAGCTCGAAGGCCTCCGACTCGGGGTGGTTCGGCAGGCGAGGGATGCTGAGCTCCGCGCCGCGGGACTGGTACCGGGCTATGCCGGACCGGTCGGTCTCGAGGAGAAACGCCCGACGGATGGGAAGGGGATCCGTGTGTTGGCGGACGCGTCGGTCGTATCCGGTGCGGGATTTGTCGCTGGTGCCAATCGCGACGGATACCACTATCGGCACGTCAGCTTCCCGCGGGATTTCGATGTGGACAAGGTCGTCGATCTCGCGCTTCCGCCCGATGGGGCGGAATGCTCCACGTGCCTTGTCCCGTTGACTCCTTTTGCTGGGATCCCGCTGGGTTGGGAGGAGCGGGATGTGGAACCGTTCGACTATGGCGTCGAAGCCGGTCGACGTCCCGGGTCTATGCTGAGCCTGCGGGTCTCCGTGGCGGCACTCTTGGCATCGATGTTAGACGTCTCCCTCCACGGCGACGGTCTCTCCTGGCCGGCGATCTGTTCCCCCTTCGACGTTCACGCCCTCGATCTTGCAGGTCCAGGTAGCCTCGAGCCGACCGTGCGCGGCCTGGGGCAGGCTGGGCTGGATGTCCTCGTCGACGACCGGGAGGCCTCACCGGGGTTCAAGTTCTCGGATGCAGAGTGGATCGGTGCGCCTGTATGGCTGATCTCCGGTCGCAAGAGCGCCGAGTTGGGGGGCCTGGAAGTGCGGTTCGCTCGTGGTCAGGGCAGGATCCTCCCGCCAGCGGAAGCAGAAGCGGCGATTGTGGCCTACTTTGCCGAAGTTATGTAAACGGTTCTTGACAGGCGCTTGATGGATGTGCTACGTTGCGACGTCTCGGAGGTCGAATGCGCGAGCGCGTTGCGGATCATGTCTACGTCACGACCAGCGAGTTGTATGCCCAGGTCAATTCCGGCATCATTGTCGGGCCCGAGTGGTCGGTGCTGATCGACACCCTGGCCTACCCACAGGAGACGCGTGAGCTTCGGGATTTCATCGAGAAAGACCTTGGCTCGCGGGTCCGGTACGTGATCCTGACGCACTACCACGCCGATCACACGCTGGGAACGAGCTTCTTTCCCGATGCGATCGTCATCGCCCACAAAGAATGCCGCGACCTTCTCGAATCCCGTGGGCGTGAGGCCCTTCAGGAGGCACAGCGCGAGAACGCCGATCTGCGCGAGACCCGGATCGTCTTGCCCGACATCCTTGTCGAAGATGAAAGCATCAGCCTGCGGGTCGGGCGCAAGACGCTCGAACTGGTCCCTCTTCCAGGTCACAGTCCCGACGGCCTCGGCGTGCTCATCGTTGAAGACCGGGTCCTCTTTTCGGGCGATGTCATGATGCCTTTGCCGTACGTCGTGGACGGGGATATCGCCACGATGTTGGAGTCTCTGCGGCGGATCCCCCGGATGAAGTTGGAGAACCTCGTCCAAGGCCACGGAGAAGTGATCCTTCGAGGGGAGATCTCGGAGGGGGTCCGGGCCAACTCGAACTACCTGATGGCGCTGGACCGCTATGTGAAGCGTCTCAAGCGCCGCAAAAACCTGCCAACCGGGCCCGATCCGGATGTGGAGGAATTTGGGAAGAGCCGGATCCTGATGAACGGCCTGGGCGAGGCGCTCCACCGGCGGAATCTGCAGACTTTGCTCGGCCGTCCTGGCAGTCAAGCGGCTATCTGAGACTTGGGCATGGCCGAGGCCAAGACCCGACGAAGTGCCCTGAGGTTGAGTTTCGACGGCGGCAGCCGAGGGAACCCAGGCCCGGCCTACGGCTCATATCGGATCGTAGGGCAGGGACGAGCCTCCGGGATCGAGGTGCTCGATCGCCTGGAATTCAATCGCGGGACCAACAACGAAGCGGAGTACTGGTCGCTCTTGGCCGGGCTTCGCCGGGCGTTGGCAGAGACTCAGGGGCGCCAGCTTCTCCCCGAAGCCCTCGATCTTCAGGTTGTCGGAGACAGCCAGTTGGTGATCCGGCAACTGCGCGGCGAATGGAAGGCGCGTGACTCTCGGATGCGCGAGTTGCGGGATGAAGCCCAGGCTCTGCTCTCCCGGTTCGGGGGCGTCCGTCTCGAACACCGGCCTCGCCGCCGATCGGTCGCTGAGTTCGGACATTGACCTCCCTCCGAGCGTATGCGATAATCCAAACTCAATCGAGACTTGGCGACGACGGAGACGAGTACGCGTCCGTGGCCTGTCAGCGAACCCGGGGTGGTGTGAGCGGGGCTGGCCTGGGCGCCGAAAATCCCTCCTGAGCCGCGAGCTGAACCCGCCGATCCAGGCGCCAGTAGGCGAGCCGGCCTCATCCGCCGTTACCCGGATTGCGGGTATAAGCCCCACGGCCGTACCCGACAGAGCGCCCGCCTCGGAGCGGGAAGCAGGGTGGTACCACGGGAGCCAGCGGGCCCTCGTCCCTGAGTGGACGGGGGCTTTTCGTTTGATCGCGCGACGGTGAGCGGAGGTCGGTGATGAGTATTCTCCTGTACTACGAAGACGCGTACGCGCAGGAGTTTGAGGCCACGGTGACCGGTGTCGAGGGCAGATGGGTCTGCCTCGATCGGACGGGCTTCTATCCCGGCGGTGGGGGCCAGCCTTCAGACGAAGGAGAACTCCGCTTCGCCGGCGGCGCAGCGCGTATCGTCGCTGCCCGCAAGAACGCTGCAGACGTCTGGCTGGAGCTCGAGGGGGAGCTCCCCGGCATCGGGCAGACCGTCGTCGGGGCCCTGGATTGGGATCGTCGCTACAAACTGATGCGCACACACACCGCCATGCACATCCTGTGCGGTGTGATCTGGCGAGACTACCGCGCAAGCGTGACCGGAGGGCAGATGACGCCGCTCCAGGGGCGCATGGACTTCGAGTTCCCGACGATGCGCCAGGAACTGGTGCAGGCTGTCGAGGCCTCAATCAACGTCGAGGTCCAGGCGAACCGCGCCGTTGGAAGCCGGATTCTGCCCCGCGCCCAGGCGTTCCAGATCCCAGACCTCATTCGGACGAAGATCAACCTGCTGCCCGAGGGGATTCAGGAGGTCCGCGTCGTGGAGATCGAAGGGCTCGACCTCCAGGCGGACGGAGGCACACACGTCCGCAGCACCGGCGAAGTAGGCCCGCTGCGCATCGTCGACTACAAGAGCAAGGGGGCGGCCAACAAGAGGATCGTCCTCGGCCTGGAGGAGTGACCGGATGTTCAAGCCAGTCCCGGCGAACGTCGACTTCGTGGAACAGGAGCACGCCATCCTGCGGCTGTGGGAGGACACTCGGGCGTTTGCGCGGCTCCGCCAGCTCCGCCAGGACGGACCGCGGTGGTCCTTCATCGATGGGCCGATCACGGCCAACAACCCGATGGGCGTGCATCACGGCTGGGGCCGGACCTACAAGGACCTCTTCCATCGGTTCGAAGCGATGCGGGGCAAACATACCCGCTACCAGAACGGCTTCGACTGCCAAGGGTTGTGGGTCGAGGTTAATGTTGAGCGGGATCTCGGCTTCACGAGCAAGCGCGACATCGAGAACCTCGGGATCGACAAGTTCATTTTGCTGTGCAAGCAGAAGGTCCTGCGTTTCGCCGCCGTCCAAACCCGCCAGAGCATTCGCCTCGGCTATTGGATGGATTGGAACCGACCGGAGGATCTTGAGCGGCTGCGCGACGCCCTCGGAGAGGACCCGCTCCAGGCTGTGACGTTGGACGGGCCCTCCGGGCCGGTCGAGGATACGGCCGAGGCGATCGTCGGGCGGCTGGGCTCGGCCGAACTGGGCGGCTCGTATTTCACTTTCTCTGACGAGAACAACTACACGATCTGGCACTTGCTCAAGGAGTGTCATCAGCGCGGCTGGATCTACAAGGGCCACGATGTCATGCCGTGGTGCGGGCGATGCGGTACCGGCCTGAGCCAGCATGAGATCGTCACGGAGGGGTACCAAGAGATCGTCCACCCGAGCGTAACGCTACGCTTCCCTTTGCGGGGCAGGCCTGGCGAAAGCCTCCTGGTCTGGACGACGACTCCCTGGACGCTTACCTCGAACGTCGCCGCCGCAGTCGGACCGGACTTGGAGTACGTCCAGGCCCGGCAGGGCGACGAAACGTTCTACTTGAGTCGCGGCACCTTGGGGATGTTGCGCGGACCCTACGAAGTCGTTGGCTCCCTCCGGGGAAAGGACCTGGAAGGCTGGAGCTACGCTGGGCCCTTCGACCACCTTCCCGCCGCAAGGGACAGAGGTGCGCCGGAGGCGCACCGGGTCATCCTGTGGGATGAGGTCGGCGAAGTCGAGGGGACGGGCATTGTTCACATCGCGCCCGGATGCGGCGCCGAGGACTTCGCCCTGAGCAAGCGCGACGGTCTGCCCGTGGTGGCGCCGCTCGACGAAGGGGCGCTGTTTCTCCCTGGGTTCGATTGGCTCACCGGCCAGCATGCGGAAGAGGCGCGCTCGTCCATCCTGGAGGACCTGAAGGCGCGCGGGCTGGCGTACGCGATCGACGACTACAGCCATCGCTACCCTGTTTGTTGGCGCTGTTCGAGCGAGCTGGTGTTTCGCCTGGTTGACGAATGGTTCATCGCGATGGGCGCGCCCTTAGAGAAGCCGTGGGACGAAGTGACCAGCGACGAGATGGACTCGAATCTGCGTCTGCAGCTGATGGACGTCGTCCAGCGGGAAACGGGCTGGCACCCGGACTTCGGCAAGGAGCGGGAGCTCGATTGGCTTCGCAACATGCACGACTGGATGATCTCCAAGAAGCGCTACTGGGGACTGGCGCTTCCGATCTACGAGTGCCCAGCGTGCCAGCAGATCGACGTCATCGGGAGCCGGGAGGAACTGCAACGGCGCGCCGTGGAGGGATGGGAGTCTTTTGACGGACATTCCCCGCACCGTCCGTATGTGGACGCCGTCAAGATCGCCTGCAGCCGCTGCGGCGGGACCGTCTCGCGCATCCCGGATGTGGGGAACCCGTGGCTGGATGCCGGGATCGTGGCGATGAGCACCCTCCGGTACCGCCACGACCGCGACTACTGGGCGACATGGTTTCCGGCCGATATGATCAGCGAGTCGTTCCCCGGCCAGTTCCGCAACTGGTTCTACAGCCTGATCACGATGAGCACGATCCTGGAGCGAAAGGCGCCGTTTCGTGATGTCTTCACCTACGCCACGCTGCTGGCGGAGGATGGGCGGGCGATGCACAAGTCGGCCGGGAACATGGTCGAGTTCAACGAAGCCGCCGACCGCATGGGAGTAGATGTCATGCGCTGGCTGTACACCAGCCAGCGACCGGAAAAGGATCTCCTGTTCGGCTATCACCATGCCGACGAAACCCGCCGCCAATTCCTATTGCCGCTTTGGAATATCTACAACTTCTTCGTGACGTACGCGCTCATCGACGGTTGGACCCCGGCTCAGAGCCCTCCAGACGGGGAGCCCCCGTTGCTCGACCGCTGGATCCTGGCGAGGCTGGTCGAACTGTGCGACGAGATGACGGCGAGGATGGATTCCTTTGAGCCGCACCTGGCGACGAGCGCGGCCCAGCAGTTCCTTGACGAGCTCAGCAACTGGTACCTGCGCCGCAGCCGTAGGCGATTCTGGTCTCGAACTGGAGCCAGTGCTGCCTCCGATGCCGACAAGGGCTACGCCTATGCTACCTTGTACACGGTCTTGACGACGTTCGTCCGACTGCTGGCGCCCTTCGTTCCGTTCGTGACCGAAGCGATGTATCAGAATCTCGTCCGCAGTTTCGATGAGAAGGCCCCGGCCAGTGTCCATCATCTAGCGTGGCCGGAAGGCGATGCCGCGGCTCGCAACCCGGGGCTCGTCGGCGAGATGGCCCTGGTTCTGCGCTTGGCGTCGCTCGGTCACGCCGCCCGGAGCCAGGCCGGTCGCAAGGTCCGCCAGCCCTTGAGTGAGGCGGCCTTCGCCGTTCGGAATGCGGCCGAGGGGGAGACGCTCCGGCGGCATGCCGCCCTTCTGGCCGAGGAGCTGAACGTCAAATCGGTCCGCGTGCTGGACACGGCGACCGAGGCCGTGGACTACCGCTTGAAGCCGCTGCCGCGCCAGCTTGGCCAGAAGTACGGTGCTCGGTTCCCGCCGATACGGGCAGCGCTGTTGGCGCTGGATCCGGAGATGGCGGCACGACGCCTGGCCAGCGGCGAAGCACTCGAGGTCGTCGTCGGGGGGGAGACCCTGGCAATCCTTCCCGACGAAGTCGAAGTCCATGCCGAGGCGCACGCCGGATTCTCCGCGGCCGTCGATGGCCCCTACGTGGCTGCACTGGCGACCGACCTGACGCCCGCGTTGGAGAGAGAAGGCTTGGCGAGGGAAGCGGTCCGACGAATTCAGGAATGGCGGCGCCAGGCGGGGCTGCAGATCGCTCAGCGGATCGAGGTGGAGTACCACGCCAGCCCTCGCCTGGCGGAAGCCATCGAGGCCCACCGAGCGTACCTTGCCTCCGAGGTCCTCGCCGATCGCCTGGAACGGCAGGACCTGGCCGACGACTCCCTCACCGCCTCGTTCGACTTCGAAGGCGAGCACCTGCGCCTTCGGGTATCGCCGCGACCGGAACCAGTCGGGTAGAATCGCATCTATGCTCGAACCTTCCGCGGTCTCAAGACAGCAGCGCATGCGTGCCTACCTCTTCCTGGGTGCGATCTCGGGCTTGGTCCTGGCGATGGATCAGTGGTCGAAGTTTCTGGTGCGGACCCAGTTGGAGCTCGGGGAGACGTGGAGCCCGGTGGCCGTCCTGGAGCCGTTCGTTCGCATCGTCCATTGGAACAACACCGGTGCGGCCTTCGGGCTCTTGCCGTCGGCGGGGACGATCTTCACGATCATTGCGATCGGCGTAACGGCCGCCATCCTGTACTACTTCCCGCGGGTGCCTGAGTCGCACGTCGCGATGCGGATTGCCTTGGCGCTGCAGTTGGGCGGGGCGGTCGGGAACCTCATTGATCGGATCCTGATCGGGACAGTCACCGACTTCATCTCGATCGCCACCTTCCCGGTCTTCAACGTGGCCGACGCGAGCATCACCGTCGGGACGGCGCTGCTGCTCGCGGCGATGTGGGTGGACGAGCGTCGACGCAAGCAGGAGGCCGCAGACGCGGATCAAGACGTTCATGCCGGAGGCAAGGAAGCCGAAGGGGCCTGATCCCGCCGGCGAACGGCTGCGGCTGCGTGCGCCGCCGGAAGGGGGTCGTCTGGACCAGGTCTTGACGGCGATGGTCCCCGGGCAGAGCCGTTCGCGGGTCCAGGCCTGGGTCCGGGACGGGCGGGTCGGCGTCGAGGGAACCGTCGTCAGCAAGCCGGGACACCGCCTGTTCGGCGGCGAGCGCCTGGACGTCGAGCTGCCGCCGGCCGAGCCGTCGAGACTTCTCGCCGAGGCGATCCCCCTCGACATCGTCTACGAAGACGCCGACCTGATCGTCATCAACAAGCCGGCCGGGATGGTTGTGCATCCGGCGCCGGGACATGCTTCGCAGACCCTCGTCAACGCGGTCTTGGCCCACGCCCCGGATCTCCAGCCGGTGGGCGGCGAGATCCGACCTGGGATCATCCACCGGCTGGATCGCGATACCTCCGGCCTGATCGTGGTGGCCAAGAACGAACCGGCGCTGCGCCATGTCCAGGACCAGTTCTCGCGCCGGACCGTCGAGAAACGCTACCTGGCGCTGGTCGACGGAAAGCCACCGGCCCGTGAGGGCCGCATCGAGGCCGCCGTGGGGCGGGATCCGCGGCACCGGCAGCGGATGGCGGTCGTTGCCGAGGAACGGGGACGGCCGGCGGCAACCATCTATCACGTGCGCGAAGCCTTCGAGCGGCACACGCTTCTCGAGCTGCGTCCGGAGACCGGCCGGACGCATCAGCTGCGTGTGCACCTCGCCTTTCTGGGGTGCCCGATCGTCGGCGATCGGATCTACGGTCGGCGAACCCCGTCTTTGGACGTCGTCCGTCAGATGCTGCACGCCTGGATTCTGGAATTCCGACTGCCCGGCGACGGGGATGGGGAACGCGCCTTTGAGGCTCCGATCCCGCCGGACCTGCTGCGAGCGATCGAGTCGGCCCGCGGCCGCGTGGTCGACTGAGGAGGTCCGTTTCGATGCACGCAGTTGTTGACCTGCGCTCCGACACTGTCACGCGTCCCACGCCGGTGATGCGGCAGGCGATGGCTGAGGCGATCGTGGGGGACGATGTTCTCGGCGACGATCCGACCGTCATCGAACTCGAGCGTCTTGCCGCCGAGCGGATCGGCAAGGAGGCGGCCCTGTTCGTGCCCAGCGGGACCATGGCGAACCTGACCGCGGTCTTGACGCATTGCGCACGCGGCGACGAGATCATCGTCGGCGATTCGGCCTACATCTTCCTGTTGGAAGCGGGCGGGGCGGCGGCGCTGGGCGGGGTGCAACCACGCACCATCCCCAACGAAGACGATGGGACGTTGGATCTTGCCGCCATTGAAGCCGCCGTGCGAGCGGATGACGTGCATCATCCG
>DATIPT010000160.1:0-4113 GCA_035471625.1 Anaerolineales bacterium | reverse complement strand
GACGTCATCGCTACCTGTCGCAGACCCTCTCTGGCTGCCGGCGATCGAGATCTTCTCCAGTCGACAGTGGAGATCGTCTTCGGTCCCCTCCATCTCCTCCTGGGTCGGAGCACCGGGCCAGGAATCAGCGCACGCCTAATTCAAGCGGATCACCAAGGCTGAGCGTAGCGGCTGACGACTCAACCGCGGTCTCTGGGGTCTCGTCCCACATCAGGAAACATCGCACCCGTGGAGCCTAGCGATCCTGGACGAGCCAGCGGAGGGCCTGACCGAGGTTGTCGGCCACAATTGTAGTGCGATCTCGAGGTGCGACCTTCTTGGTGCCCGGGTCCCAAGTCCCCCACGCGACCAGAAGGTCCTTGTCGTCCTGGTTCGGTATGAAAACCTAGCCGGGGGAGCGGCGTCGCGCGATCCAGCGCCGGACGGCCGGCAGGCGAAGCGTCAGCAGGATCAGCGCGCCGACGCCGAACGCCAGCGGCAGCAGGACGTCGCCGCTGAGCGCGGCCAGGTTCCCCTTGCGCGCCCAGGCGAAGTGCAGCACCACGATCAGCACCGCCGGGTACGCTAGCCGGTGCAGCCGCTTCCAGTTCTTCCCCAGCCTGCGCTTCCAGACCGGGAACGACGTCGCCGCCAGCGACGCCAGGATCAGCAGCGCGGCGGCGCCGACCCAGATGAACGGCTTGCCATTGAGATCAGCCCGCAGCAGTCGGAACGACCAGCCGTAGTCCAGCCCGACCAGGATGAGCAGGTGCACGCTGGCATAGGCGAAGGCGTACAGCCCCAGCGTCCTGCGGTGACGCAGCGCCTGGCGCCAGCCGAAAAGCAAGTTTGCCGGCGTGCAGGCCAGGGCGAGCATCAGGAAGATCAGGGCGATCCGGCCGGTGCGCTGTTCGACGGCCTGATAGGGATTGACGGTGAGACCGCCCGACACCCCGAGCGCCAGGATCCACAACGCCGGGAGGATCCCGATCAGGTGGATGGCCCAGCGCTGCCAGTCGAAGTCGGAGAGACGACCTCGTTTCACTTCGGGTGTGGTTGGGAGTTGGGCCATCGATGGACTTCTTCCTACGGGGGCCAGGGGTGGGGGCTTACAGCCCCCTTCCCCTAGGCCCCCGCACCCCCCTCACCCCTTCCCCTGAATGGCCGGGCCTCGCGGCCGACGTCGAGCAAGGCTTGCCCGCAACGGCGCGGCTTCTTGGCGAAGGTGGAGCAAGCGTTGTGTGGAGAGCCGGTGAAGCTTGGTTTCCACGGCCCATGTTCGGGACCTCATGAAGGCTCGGCCTTGATCTGCGCCGTGTCATCAACGAGAGCGGCGGGTACCTACCACAGGCACAGGCTACCCCAACCGCCGCATTCGTGGGAGGGGGGCGCGGGGGTTTCAGGGGGCAGAGGGGGGAGGGCATGCCGTCTCGCACCGGCGTGCCGCCGGTGCTGGCGGCACGAACGGTGTAATGGCCCTCCCCCCAGCCCCCCGAGAAGGGAGCGATTGAAAAGCTCATGGCGAGAAGCGACATTGGACCTCTAATGTCGCGGGTAGCAGAAGACACCTGGCGTATGCAGCTCTGCTAGTCAGCGGCAGATATGGCTCAGTAGTCGGCGCGGAGATCCATCCCCGCATACAGCCCGGCGACCTGATCGGCGTAGCCGTTGAACATCAACGTCTCGCGCCGGCCGGCCTCGCCGATCCGCCGCTCGGAGGCCTGCGACCAGCGCGGGTGATCGACCTCGGGGTTGACGTTGGCGTAGAACCCGTATTCGCTCGGCTGGATGGCGTTCCACAGCGTCGGCGGCGGGGTCTCCAGCAGGTCGATCCGGACGATCGACTTGATGCTCTTGAACCCGTACTTCCACGGCACGACCAGGCGCAGCGGCGCGCCGTTCTGCGGAAGCAGCGCCTGACCGTACAGCCCGGTCGCCAGCAGGGCGAGCGGGTGCCGGGCCTCATCCAGGCGCAAGCCCTCGGTGTAGGGCCACGGGTAGAACGGCCCGCGCTGGCCGGGCATCTGATCCGGATCGAAGAGCGTCGTGAACCCGACGTACTTGGCCGAGGTCATCGGCTCGACCTGGTCGAGCAGGCGCCCCAGCTCGAACCCCATCCACGGGATGACCATCGACCACGCCTCGACACACCGCAGGCGGTAGATCCGCTCCTCCTGGTCGTAATCCGTCAGCAGGTCTTCGATGTCGATCGGGCCGGGCTTGTGGACCAGGCCGCCGACTTCCACGGTCCACGGACGTGTCTGGAAGCCCTCCGCCAGGTAGGCGACCGTTTGCTTGTTGGTGGTGAACTCGTAGAAGTTGTTGTAGTGGGTGATCGCGTCGAAGGACGTCAGCGGATCGCCGAGCTCGTCGGAGCTGGCGTCGATGACGGGCTCGGTCCCCGACGCCCCGCTCGAGGTCGGCTGGACTCCGCAGGCGGCCAAGATGGCGCTGGCCCCGAACAGGCCGGCGCTCCGCAGGAAGGACCTGCGGTTCAAGTAGACCGCCTCGGGCGTGATCTCAGACGACGGCGGGGTGGCGAAACGGTTTGTGCGGCTCATTCTCTAGTCTCCAACGCTCCGAAAGGATACCAAATGCGGAGATTTCGTCTCAAGAATCTACAGGGGGAGTCTACCGGGGAAGCCTTACGAAGGGATTAACGATGCGACGGCAGGGCCAGGGGGACCAGCCGGATCGGGAGGGCGTGGCCGCAGTGGCGCTCCAGGGAGGCCCGAGTACAATCCGCCCACTGCCGCGCCAGCCGGGTGCGGCGCTGGAGGTTGACTGCATCGTGCGATTGAGGATCACGGTCCCCCTCGCCCTCACTGCCCTCTCGCTCGCCGCACTCGCCTGCAACCTAGGCCGCACCGATCAAGGCGGCACCTCAGCCTCTCAGCCTGAGATGACCCTCGAGGAGGCTCTCGCCGTCCCGGCCGAGGATCGCCGCCCCGAGGTCCTGCGGCTGATGGGGATCCCCGACTCCTTCACGCTCAGCTTCCAGGAACTCGACGGCCAACCGGTGCGCCTGGAGGAATGGTCATACTTCGACTCAGAATCGCGGTTCGACTTCGTCGACGGAGAGTTGGCATGGACGATCGACATCCCGGCGGCGTCGGACGGCAGCCTGTTCGCCCACCAGTATGACCCGCTCGAATTTGACCCGTCGATGACCATCTCCGATATCCAGGCGATGTTCCCCGACCAGACCTTCGAGGAGGAGTCGCTGGCTGAGGCCGACGCCCCACAGGGCATTGCCCTGGTCGGCGACCAGATTCTTCTCGGCTTTGACGGCGGGCGCCTGGTCTTCGTCCAGACGTTCGTCCTGAGCCCCGACGGGGAGGCGGCGGTGCCTCCGACCGGCGAAGCGCCGACGACGGCCACGCCCGGTTCGGGCCCGTCGACGCCCGTCGCCGCGCCCCCCACCTCGCCGCCGGCTGCCGCCGACCGGTTCGTCGACGACTTCGACGGATCCAGCCCGGCCCAGCCGCTGTTCGGCTCCGAGTTCATGGCCTTCGCCCAGGAGAACGGCGAGGGCATCCTGACCTCCCGGTCGCCAGGCGGCGTGGTTCCGGTGATGTATGCCGAACCGGTGCTGGCCGACTTCGAACTCGAGGTCGATATCCGCTTCCCCCAGGCGCAGTCCGGCGGCTATGCCGGGATCGTCTTCCGCAGCGACGATGCGGCGGGCGGTCTGGCCTACTACTACCACTTCGTCTTTCGGCCGTCGGCCCGGGAAGTCAAGCTGGACCTGTGGGACGACGGCTGGACGACCCTGGCCAGGGCCTCGATCCCGACCGGTGTCCTGGCGGCGGGTGGACGAGATCGGCTGCGGGTCGAGGCGGAGAGCTCGGAACTGAAGCTGTTTGTCAACGATCAGCTTCTGCTGGACGTCGATGACAGTTCGCTCGAGGCGCCGGGGTTCATCGGGCTGTCGCTGGTGGCGGCACAGGCGTCCGAATCGGTCGCCTTCGACAACCTGCGGATCGAAGGGAAGGATGAATGAGGGCACCCACGATGGACCGCCTGCGGCGCTGGATGCTGCTGGCCCTGACCGGGGCGCTGTTGCTGTCGAGTGCGCCGTCCCCGGCGCAGGCGGCGCCGCCGGCCCAGGGGATGACGACCGTGGTGCCGGTG
>DATIPT010000159.1:0-20353 GCA_035471625.1 Anaerolineales bacterium | reverse complement strand
TGCGGTCGATTGCCCGAGATGTGGAGTTGGTCGGCGGGGCGATCGGGGGTCGAGCCGGGGCGGGGATGCGCCGGGCGGCGGGTCGGATTGCGGGTGCGATCGAGCGGCCGCAGCAGATGATCACGTCGGACCTGGAGCAAGTGAAGAGCGAGATCGGGGAGTTGGGGGATGCGGTGGACACCCTGGCCAGGGCCGGGCGGACGCCGAGCGCCGGGGCCGTGATCGAGCGGATGGTAGTGAGGCCGCCGGGAGGTTCGGACGATCCGGCGGTGGAGGCGGTGGCGGTGCTGATCTCCCGGCTGTCGGTCCAAGATGGCAGCCTGAAGGATCAGGCCCGGTCGGCGATCGACGCCGGGTTCGTGGCGCGGTGCGTGGCGATCGCCACGGCCTACCGCGAATCGTTGGCCCGGCTCAATGGCGCAGAATTGAGCGCCACCGAAGCCGCCGCTCCGTGCCGCGCCCTCGACCCCGACCAGCTGATCCAGGAAGCAGAGCAGACCGAGGTCGTCGAGAGCGGAACCCCTGCGGGGGACGGCACCCCGGTCCCGGCCTCGATCGCAATCGTTTCGGCGGACACGAGTCAGGCGAACTGCTGGGACTCCTCGGTCAACAGTTGGACCTACTGCGACGTCACGATCGTTTTTGATGTCACGTTCGAGACTCCGACTCTGCCTGCGGATCTCGTCTGCCACAACTTCACCTCCAGCCAGGTCCTTCCTCTCGAGGTGCGGCGCGGGTCCGTATCGGTCAGCGTGACCAACGAGGCCAAGAACGTGAGCGTGCTCGGCCCGCAGGGCTGGGCGAAGTGTGAGATCGTCGTCGGCGGAGTGCCGGTGGCGACGGACATGCTCGAGGAGTAATCCGCGGCGCCTCCGATCCACCTCAATCCAGCCAAGAGTGCGAGCCCCCGTATCCCGGGGGCTCGGGTTGTCTGGAACGTTGCCGCGCGCGGGTCGGCTCTCGGGAGAGGCATCTACTCCCGGGGCAGCCCGACGATCCAGCGCCAGGCGACGGCGCCGAGGTCGCGCAGCAGGTCCAGGGCGCCCTCTCGATCGAGCCCGACGTTGTCCTCGAAGCGGGTCCAGAACGCCTGCCACCAGCCCGGCGGCTCGTCCTTCGGCCCGTCGTACTCGGTCGGCCGATCGGACGGACCGTCGACCACCAGGCTGCCGACGTAGTCGCCGTCTTCGTACACCCGGTCGATCTGCTCGGCGATCTCGCGGATGTCGGCTTCGCTGACGATCCCGTCGCTGGTCGCCTTGTAGAACTGGACCGTCACCCGGATCGGGAAGCGACCGTCGCGCCGGATGGCCAGCCCGTCGATCTCGGTGAAGGGTCCCTCGACCGCGCCGTGGCCAATCACGGCCATCTCGACATCCGACTTGGCCGCTTCCTCCATTGGCGCCATCGCCCCGAGCGCCAGCGTTGGGAGCAAATCCTCGAGCTGGACCTTCTGGCGCAGCGGGACTTGAATGATGAGCACCATGTTCAGGCCCGATTCCCCTGCGGCTTCGGGCGAGTCGAGGGTCGCCGGACGCGTTTGGACGAAGTCGGTCAGGCGCTGCCCGGTGAACGACGCCCGTTCGCCGTCCTGGTTGAAGAACAGGCGCTGGCCCCACGACCAGCCGGCCGGGAAGGCGTCGCGGGTGTTGTCGATGACCGTGGCGCTCGTCCCTTCGCGGGTTGCGACGATCGTCAGCACGGCCGGGTCGCCGGCGTACGACTGGTAGTTGAAGATCACGGGGTTGAACTCGGCGATCCCCTCCTGCGGCACCGGCAGGAAGGCTGCCTGGGCGCTGACGAGGACGTGCGAGTCGCGGAAGTCGAATAGCGAGTCGTCACGCGCCGCCCACGAGTCGGGGTCGCTCAAGTAGCGGCGGAAGTGCCTGAGGTACTCGGTGAGCGTGATGCGCTCGAGCTCGTCGCCGCGTTCGTTGCCCACCAGCAGGTAGAACTTGTCGGGGTCGATGTCGGCGGTCAGATCGGTGAAGTTGGGGTAGCGGATGACGGGCATCAGCGTCAGTGCGCAATCGCGTGAACCTTCGAGCTGATGCTGGACCTGGATCGTCAAGTCTGAAATGTTCGGGCCGACGGCCGAGCCGTAGTAGCGGCCGGTGTCCTCCCAGGTGACGTTGACCAGGTCCAGGCCGTACTCGTAGGCAAGGCGCAGGGCGTCTTCGTCCCAGACCATGTCGGCGGTCCGCTGGATGGCATCGATGTAGCGATGATCCGAAGGACAGGCGGGACGGCGCGGGTCGCCTGGGGGCTCGGGCTCTTGCGCTGCGGGCTTGGGGGCGGCGCCGATCGCCCCGAGCGACAGGACGGCGAGCAGAAGCAGGGAGGTTCTCTTCGTGTACATGGGTCTCCTCCTTCGGGGGCGAGCAGGCCCTCTCTACGCAGAAAGACGCCTGAGCGGGGCCCCGGGTTCCCCGGGCACGGGCAGAGCCGGACGGCACCTGCGCGACGGGAGCGTGGTCGCGATGGTGGCGCTCGGTCTGGCGTGCGGCGGCGCGGCGCTGGCTGGATCGGACCATTTGGCCCGGAAAGGGAGTCGTCCTTGGCGGCGCATTCCGGCCAATCGGTATGAAATTCCTCACAACTAGGACTGAAGTACCAAAGGGTGATTGAGGCCGAAATCACGAGTGCTACTCTCAAGCCAGGACGTCGAACTGAAAGGAGGATGTCACCCCCTTCGCCCCCGGCGATCGTCGTCGGGGCACCAGGCCGAGAGGAGAGGCAAGATGAAGAAGGCGGCCCTTGTCATCATGATTGTTGTTGTGTTGGTCCTCGTCAATGTTGTCCCGGCGTTTGCGGACCCCAAGTGTGAAGTGATCCCAGGCCAAGAGAACTGTGGAAAGTGGGGTGGCCCGGTTGACGACTGGGGGGCATGGATGGGGTTGACTGCCCCGTGGATCGCGGAAGCCGACCATCCCAGCAACGGAGTCAAGTTTGGCCCATTGTGGCCGTACTTCCATGGCTGTGGCAAAGCAGGGTGGTGCCAATAGGAGAAAACCTGCCGGCTGGCGTCCATGCCTCAACAACTGGATGCCCGGCGCGCCCCGGCGGTCCTCGAAGGAGAAGTCCCCATGAAGAAACTCGCCGGATTGATGCTCATCGTTCTGCTCGCCTCCCTCTTGCTGACCGTCCCGGCCTTTGCCGATCAGCCACCGTGGGCGCCCCCTGAGGAGCCTCCGCCGTCATGGTCCCATGGAGGGCAAGGAGAATGGTCTTCGGAGGCCAAGTGCGACAACTCCCGGCTGGCTACCATGAACGCGTCAGACCATGCCCCCGGATGGAGAGCCTGGGGTCTGTGGGTGCACGCGGGACCGGGGCCGGGGTGCCCGGGATAGGAGCGGATGGCGCCGTAGTGGGCGCTCTCGCCTGCTGACGCTCCTGCTGGCCGCGACGGGACGATATAGGTCCCTCGAGCTAGCTGGACGTCGTCGGCAGCGGCGCCCTGAGTCCCTCCAATCGAACAAGGCAAGCAAAGGCGGGGCCGAAGCCCCGCCTTTGGATTTAGCGTGGTCGTGATGCGGAAGGTCCGGTTCGGCTAGCTGCGCGATCGCCTGCCGCTCGGTCGATTCCGGTTCGGGCCGGCCGGGGACCTGCGATGGTTGTTGCCGTTCGCAGGGGCCTTGCTGCGAGCCTGGCCGTTGCCGTTTCCGTTGCCCCTGGGCCGGGCCTCGGGGTTGAAGTCCCCGTAGTTGAAGTCCGGCAAGCGCCGGCGCGGAAGGCTTTCCCCGAGAGCGCGCTCGATCTGACGCACGATCGGCTCGTCCTCCGGCTGGGCCAGAGTCAGGGCCTCGCCGGTCTGGTCGACGCGCCCCGTCCGACCGACGCGATGGGTGTAGGCGTCGGCCGTGTCGGGAACGTCGAAGTTGATCACCTGGGCGATGCCGGCCACGTCGATGCCGCGCGAGGCGACGTCGGTGGCGACCAGGATGTCGTAGCGGTTTCCGCGGAACCCGTCGATGGCGCCCTGGCGGCGGTTCTGGGTCATGTTGCCCTGCAGGGCCTCGACCCGATAGCCGTGCTTATCGAGATCGCGGGCCAGCGTGCGCGCCCGGTGCTTGGTGCGGGTGAAGATCAACGCCCGCCCTCCGGCCCGTCGCTGCAGCATCGCCAGCAACAACTGCTTCTTGAGCCCACCCGAGATCGGATACAGGGCGTGCGAGATGGAGGCCGGCGGGGCGATCACCCCGATTTGAACGGTGACCGGATCGCGCAGGATGTCCTGCGCCAGACCGCGGATCTCATCCGGCATCGTGGCCGAGAAGAACAGGGTCTGGCGCCGGGCAGGCACCAGCTTGAGGATGCGGCGGATGTCGGGGAGGAACCCCATGTCGCACATGCGGTCGGCCTCGTCGAGCACCAGGACCTCGATCCGCGACAGGTCGAGGCGGCGCTCGCCGGCCAGGTCGAGCAGGCGGCCGGGACAGGCGACGATGATCTCCGGCTTGCGGCGAAGTTCCTGGATCTGCTTCGGCTTGCCGACGCCGCCGTAGATCGCCACGCTGCGCAGACCGGTGCGGTTTCCGTAGACGCGCGCCGCCTGGTGGATCTGCTCGGCCAACTCGCGGGTCGGGGCCAAGATCAGGGCCCGGGCGCCGCGCCCGGGCTGGTCCAGCAGGCGCTGCAAGATCGGGAGCACAAAGGCCGCCGTCTTGCCGGTGCCGGTCTGGGCGATGCCCAGCAGGTCGCGCCCTTCCATAATGGGTGGGATGGCTTGCTGCTGGATCGGGGTGGGCTGGTGATAGCCCGCCGCTTGGATCCCGTCGCGAACGCGGGGATCGAGGCGAAACGATTCGAAACTCACTGAAAGCACTCCTTGGCTGTGTTGAGCCAAGTCGCACCCTCAGCCCCACATCAACAAGAATTGGCACCTCTACGGTGCCAATCATAGAGAAACACGGCCCCGGGCTCCGCGCCCGGGAAGACACCCATGGAGTCTACTCGATCTGGGGCCGGTTGTCGACCCCCGGAATGGGACCCCCAATTGGCCCTGGACAGATCCCGAAAGGCCTGATATACTCTCGCCCTAGGTAGCATGCAAGTTCTGAGTGGAAGTCGCAAGACCTCGGCCTGAGCTGCACGTGCTCAGGCTGGTTTGGTTCACCAAGAGAGCCAGGCCTCCCGGGAACAGGCAACTACCATCTCTTGCCCAAGGAGGCAACGTAACATGTCCGAACGCATCCAAGGTACCGTCAAGTGGTTCAACGGGGAAAAGGGCTACGGCTTCATTTCCCGCGAAGGCGGCGATGACGTCTTCGTCCACTATTCGGCGATCCTCGCCGACGGCTACCGCAACCTCGAGGAAGGCCAGCGTGTTGAATTCGAAGTCACGCAGGGCGCCAAGGGGCTGCAGGCGTCGTCCGTCACTATGCTCTAGACGGCCACCACCTGCACACTGATGAGGCCCCCGGGAGACCGGGGGCCTCTTCCATTTCAGGAGGAACCCGCGTCCTCCCAGGACGCAGGTCCATTCCTCAGGTTTCCAGTAGTCTCGACTCCCGCAGCCGGGTCGCCACGAGCAGGGCGACCGCCATCAAGACGACCAACGCGATCAGCGACGGATCCATCGAGCCGGTCGCCGGATCCTTGAAGCCGTCCATGGCGAAGATGAACAGGATGCCCGAGATCTGGCCCATCAGGAGCAGAAGGCCGTTTGAGGTGCCCTCGGGCGTCGGGCGTCCGATCTCGGCTCCGTACTGGAAGCCGATCGGCCCCGAGCTCAGCAGGAAGAACCCGAACAAGAAGGCCGCTGCGTACAGCAGGGCCGTCGTCTGGGCGAAGGTCACGCCGGCAAGGCCCGGGATGGCGCCGGCCAGGGCGATCACGATGAAGGGAACCCGGCGGCGGTAGCGGTCGGAGAAGGCCGGGAGGACCAGTGCCCCGATCACCCCGCCCAGGATCATCAGTCCGCCGGCCAGGCCGGCGTCCGTGATCGAGAAGCCGCGCGGCCGGACGATGTCTTCGATCCAGGTCGTCACGCTATTGAAGATTCCCAGACCGATGAAGAAGATCAGCATCAAGAGCAGGAAGTCGCGCTTGCGCACGATCTGCTTCAAGCCGTCGAGCATCAGCGCTCGGTCCTCCTGTTCCGGGGGTCCGGGTGGGGTGGCGGGCCGTTCGCGGGCGACGGCCAGGAAGAACACGGCCGCCACGACCGCGCCGACGCCGAAGATCAAGAGCATCGTATCGATGCCGACCTGGAGCGTCAGGAACGGCGTCAGGGCCAACCCGAGAAGGATTCCGACGTAGATCGAGAGCGAACCGAGGCCGGAAGCGGTGGCCCGCTCGCCGAGGGAGAACCAGCGCGCCGCCACCTTCGTGACGGCATTCAGGATGAAGGGCTGACCCATGGCGATCCCAATCTGGGCGATCAGCACCAGGGCATAGCTGGCCCCCACCAGGCCGCGCATCAGACCGAAGACAGCCGTCAGCACCGCGCCGATCCCGACCGCTGTTCGGAAGCCGTAGGTGTCGATCACCCACGAGGCGGGGAGCGCCATAAAGAGATAGGCGACCATGAAGCTCATCGAGAGCAGGCCGATGCTCAGGTCGGAGACACCGTAGTACGCCGCCGCCAGGCCGGTGATGGCGGCGAAGTTGATCCACAGAAGTTGGTTGAAGACGACCGCCACCATGAATCCGGCCAGGACCACCCAGCGATATCCGTATACGCGGTACTTGACTGCCTCCATGTCGGGGATCCTCCTCGGTCGAGCGCTGTCGGCCCGCCGGGCCACACCCGCGCCGCCTTGTGGGTGGTCGGATGAAGCTACCTGGCCATGGTCGAGGGTCTCATTCCGCAACGCTCAAAGAGCAACCTGTCTCACGGACCCGCCGTCCGCTGCTTAACCACTGCCAGCAGCGCTCCCTCGGCTCGAACCTCGTAGATCGTTCTCAAGTCCGGGAAGAAGGACGCGTCATAGACATCCCTCCGGCACGCCATCGCGAAGTCCGGCTCCTCTCCATCGGTCGGACGCTGGACCAGCTCGAGGTCCTCACGAACGAAAGCGGTCGCCGAAGCGATTCCGTGGACGGTCTCGACTCGAGCCCCGCTCCTTGCCACGGCATTGACCTCGGTTACGGTCTCTCGAAAGGCCGTGCACCAGTAGTCGAGGTCGAATCGTCCCTCGGCGCCCCGCACGCCTCCGACGAGTTCGTTGTAGTAGATGTACTCATATGGGTGAAGACGTACGATCCCCACCATCCCTGGCACAAGCGCCAACGTCGCCAGGCCCACTCGGAGCGCAGGGCGGCGAAGTGCGTCCGATAGCGCTTGTGCTCCAAACCCCATGACGAGAAACGCCGGAGGGAGGGCGAAGAGAACATGTCGAAAGCTGTTGTAGATCGAGATCCATCTGAGCATGACGGCGACGGCCGGAAGCAAGAACCACAACCAGCTCAGGATGAGCACCATCCTGCGGTCACGATCCGCCCGGGACAGAACCCAGGAATACGGTATCCCGATGAGGAACAGAAGCAGGCACGGCAGGGTCAGTTGCACGGCCAGCAAGGTGGGCAGGTATTGCCACGGAAGCGAGCCGGAGGCGTACAACGACCCCTGGAAGAGAACCTCGTGAAGTTCGAACCTGGGCATTTCCGACACCCGCTGGGCAAGGCCGACGAGGGGGTTTCCCCACAACACGGGCCACGTCAGATAGGTTGTCACCCCCGCCGCCGCCCCGTAGGCCAAGAGTCCCGGAACTGAACGGCGTCCTCCACGATGGATCCAGTACGCGCCGACCAGTACTCCGGCAAACGGCCCCAACGCCCGAATGGAAGTCGTCATCCCCAGGACACAACCCGCCAGCAAGAGCACCCCCCATCGACGAAACCACAGCGCGACTGTGTTCGCGAAGTGCTCCGGCAGCGTCAGTCGCCAGACAACCAGCACCGCTCCGGCCAGGAGCGGAACGGCTGCCAATCGGGCGGTAGAGAAGAGCGCATCGAGTTTCACCACATACGCGCTCAGCGGAGTCTTGTACGCATCCTGTGCCACCAATCCAAACAGCTCGACCAGAACTCGCGGGCCTCTCCCCGCATAGATATCCGGCAGCAACTCCTTCGCCGCCCGTTGCATCCCTCCCCCCCACCAGAGATCTGCCAGCACAACCAGGCCGAGCAAGCCTCCCACCGCGATCCATGTCCGGGTGACCCGCGACAGCAGTCTCCATTCCCCCACGACCCCGCGTCCTTCCCCGCCCCTGATCCGCCTCGGCTCGGCAGCAAGCCTCGCCTCCACTGCCGTCCATCCCAGCTCGACCGACGCCAGAAAGAAGACCATCAGCGGCGTGTCCTTCTGATTGATGAACGCATGCCCAAAGAGTACCGGCTGGGTCGCAAACAGCGCCGTCACAAACAAGCCCACCCGGCGCGAGAGCAGCCTCAGGGAGAGACGATAGAAGATGAATACCCCCACCAGGAAGGTGATGAAGTTCGTCAGGTGCAGCCCGTCGGTGAGCAACCACCGCGGGTTCAGGGACTGGAACAACCGGGAGGTCACCGTGAACACCATGAAGTAGAACGGCCCGTTGAAGTACTCGATTCCCGGCCACCCCAGCAGGCTGCCTGCCCGGTAGGCGTCCAGGAAGAGCCTGCCGTAGTAGGCGTTCTTCTCCTCATCAACCGACGCCCCGTAGTCCGTTAGAACCGCCACCCCCAGCACCAGCATCAGCACGAGCCCGAGAAGCAGGGCCCACTCCTCGTGCTTCGGTGATCCGGGCGATCCGGCCGGGCGCTCGCACGCGACGGCCAGAAGAAACACGACCGCGATCACGGCTCCCACGCCGAAGACCATTTGCATCTGATCGATCCCGATCTGGGCGATGAGCACCGGGGTGTCGCTGGTCCTCGCCAGGACTTGGATCAGACCGAAAAGGGCTGTCAGCACCGTGCCGATTCCGTGCAGAACCCATGGGCCTCGATCTTCCACGAGGCGAGCAGGACCACGAACAGGTAGGTGATCATGAAGCTTGTCGAGAGCCGGCCGAGGCATAGATCAGGGACGCCATGGTTCGCAACCGCCGGCCCGGTGATGGTGGCGAAGTTGATCCACGGCAACTGGATGAAGGCGGCCGCCGTCATGAAACAGGCCAAGACCACGTGCGGGAGACGTACATTCCGTGCGCGGTTGTTTCCATCGGGAGATCCTCCTCGGAGCTTCGGCGGCAGCCGGAGCCGCGGAGAATTATCCCCCGAATCGCTGGGGAGGCTCAGCCTGCCGGGTCCGGTCTGCTCACCGCACCGACCTCCGGAGGAACGCGCCACTCGCCGGGGTGACGGGGTCATCCAAGATGACAGGACCCGGTGCGCGGCGGGCAAGTGGACCGAACCACCGGTCAGCCAATAAAAGGCGCCGGCCTACCACGTGCCATTGTCGGTGCCGGTTGCCGTGCCGTGAACCGGTGCCATGGCGAACAGGAGGAAACTCGGTGTGTGGACCGGCCTGGCTCCAGTTCTACGACGGCACCAGAGGCTCTTCGTCCTCTCCACTGCACAGACTTCGGCGTCACGCTTCCCTGAGGATCCTGACTACAATCTGCTAGAGGACGACTGCTGTGCCATCCCTGGCCCACCATCTCCCAGAACCCTCGCGCGCCGCACTGCGCCTCCGCTACTGGCGAGCCATGCTTTTCGCCGCCCGAGCGGCCCTTGCGATCGCCTGGTGGGACATCCTGCTGCGCCGGATCGGGCTGCGCGCTCTCGCCCGCCGCACCGCGCCGGATCGCTACACCCGGATCGCCCGACGCTATCGCGACCTGGCCGTCTCCCTCGGCGGCCTGTGGATCAAGGTCGGGCAGTTCCTCTCGGCTCGCGTCGACGTCTTGCCGGTCTTCATCACCGACGAGCTCGCCGGACTCCAGGATGAGGTACCGACCGAGCCACCGGAGCACATGTTGGCTGTCGTCGAAGCGGAGTTCGGGAGGCCGGTCGGCGAGATCTTCGCGTGGTTCGATCGGGAGGCGCTGGCCTCGGCGTCGCTCGGGCAGGTCCACCGGGCCCGGCTCTTCGACGGCCGGGCGGTCGTCGTTAAAGTCCAGAGGCCGGGGATCGTCGCGATCATCCGGGTGGACCTGACGGCGTTGCGGGGCATCCTGGGGTGGCTGAAGCGCTACCGGGCGATCACCCGGCGGGCGGATCTAGATTCCCTCTTCGCCGAGTTCAGCCGCACCCTGTGGGCCGAGCTCGACTACCCGGTCGAAGCCGAAAACGCCCGGACCTTCGGGAGGATGTTCGCCGAGGATCCGCATGTGCGCGTGCCCGCCGTCTATGCCGAGCAGACCACGGGGAAAGTCCTGACCCTGGAAGACGTGTATTTCATCAAGATCACCGACTATGCCGGCATCGAGGCGGCCGGCGTCGATCGGGCCGAGGTCGCCCGGCGGCTCTTCAACACGTATCTGCGTCAGATCTTCATCGAAGGCTTCTTCCACGCCGATCCGCATCCAGGGAATCTGTTCGTCCAGCCCCCGGACGGCGAGACTGGGTGGCGGCTCGTCTTCGTCGACTTCGGGATGGTCGGCCGCCTGACTCCGCAGGCCAAGCAGGGTTTGCGGGACATGGCGATCGGAGTCGGGGCGCAGGACCTCGATCGATTGATGCGCGCCTACCAGGAACTCGGCGTGCTGCTTCCCAGCGCCGATGTCGACCGGCTGCGGGAGGCGACGCGGGCGCTCTTCGACCGGCTCTGGGGCCGCAGCATGCGCGACCTGATCGACACGCACCCGCGCGAGATGCGCGAGTTTGCGATCCAGTTCCGCGACCTTCTATACGAAATGCCGTTCCAGGTGCCGTCGGACCTGATCTTCCTTGGCCGGTGCCTGGCGATCCTTTCGGGGATGTGCACCGGGCTGAATCCGGCGTTCAACGTCTTCGAGGGACTGGCCCCCTTCGCCCGGGCGATGCTCCAGGAGGAAGGCGGCGACTGGCTCGACCGGATCCTGGACTGGCTGACGACCAACGGGCGGGTGATCATCTCTCTGCCGGGGAGGCTCGACGCGGTTCTGAACGATGTGAAGGCCGGGCGGTTGACGGTAACCACCCGCCCCGATCCGGCCCTGGAACGACGGCTGGATCGGTTGACCGGTGCCGTCAATCGATTGGTGGCGGCGGTTGTCTTCGCCGCGCTGCTGCTGGCGGCGACCTTGCTCCACGCCGATGGGGAACTGGCGCTGTCGGTGGCCGCCCTGGCCCTAGCGCTTGTGGCGATCCTCGTCGTTCTGCTTCGCTGACGAATCAAAGAATCGAACGCGCCGAGCTTGGTTTGGCGCGGTGTTCCCACGCGAACCGGCGCTCGGCGCGGCGGGTAGGTCTTCGAAGTGATCGGGGTGGGGCTAGGCCTCGCCCCGCTCTTCCATCCGCTTGAGGGCGTGGTCGATCAGGCTGCGGGCGGCGAGCAACATTTCCTTGCGCGCCTCGCGGCGGTGCGCTACGAACTCCGGCGGGAACAACCCCTCGTAGCTGCGCCGGAACGCCTCGCGGGCGGCGTGGAGATGCTCGCGGGTCTCATCCGGAATGCCGGGCTTCCACTCGCCTTCCCGACCTCGCTTCGCCTCGGCCATGCAGACCTCCGATTCGATTATACGGCGCTTCGCGTGGCGTCGCCGCGGATTGAAGACACTCGAACGCCGGTCGGTCTCATTCGATGGTGTCCAGGAACTTGCGGGCAATGGCCGCCAGGTCGGCCTCGGTGGAGATTCCTTCCCACGGATCCTCGGCCGCGACCAGGTTGACGACGACGATCCCGGCACCGTTGAAGATCGCGCTGCGGGCCTCCTTCAGGTCGACGCCGCCGGCGGCGGAGATGATTACGTCGAACTTGCTGCGAATGCGGTTGACGTGCCGGTATTGGATGACCTTGCCCCGGGTTCCTTCCTCATCCCGGCCGCGATGCAGGACGACCACGTCTGGCGGCCGGCGCATCCGCATCAGGGTGTCGAGCGGGTCCTTCACCCCCAGCATGTCGATCATCGACGCCAGCCCGGCCTGGTCGCAGGTGTCGACGAAGAAGTCGAGGGCCTCGGCGGGTGAACTGCCGAGCGCGGTGGCGGCGTTGGCGCCCGCCTGGGCTGCCATCCGGACTTCCATCTGGGCGCCGTCAATGGTCTTCAGGTCGGCCACGACCGTTCCGGACCACATCTTGCGGATCAGGCGCAGACCGTCCATACCCTCGCGCTTCAAGTAGGGTGTGCCGGCCTCGATCAGGACGCGATCGCTCTGCGGCACGCTCGGCAGGAGTCGCCGCACGAGCGCCGCGTCGTAGTTGAAGGCGACCTGCAGATAGCGCCGTCGGTGATCGAGCATCCCGATCGGCTAGCTCTTGCGCAGTCCGGCCAGCGAAGCCGCCACATCGCTGAGCTCGGACGGCATGAACAGGACGATCTTCTCCGACGGATCGGCGGCGATGTCGCGGATGGTCTGGAGCGTCCGCAGGTGCAGGGCCCCCGGGCTGCGGGCCAGGTTCTCGGCCGCCTGGCGCAGGTTGTCGGAGGCGGTCAGCTCGCCCTGCGAGGCGATGATCATCGCCCGCCGTTCGCGTTCGGCTTCGGCCTGCTTGGCCATCGCCCGCTTCATCTCGGCCGGGAGTTCGACCTCCTGGACCTTGATCGACTCGACATCCACGCCCCAGCCGCTGGTCTCGGCGTCGACGATCTCCTTGATGCTCTGGGCGATCCGCTCCCGTTCGGTCAGGACGAAGTCCATCTCGCTGTTGCCGATGATGTCGCGCAGCGCCGCCTGGGTGTACTGGCGGACGGCGAAGATGTGATCTTCGATCTTGATGATCACGTCTTCCGGACGGATGACCTTGAAGTACACCACGGCGTTGACCAGCATCGGGATGTTGTCCTTGGTCATCACTTCCTGGCGGGGGATGTCGGCGGTCTTGATGCGCATGTCGACCCGGCGCATCGACTGGACGATCGGGAAGATCACGGTCAGGCCGGGATTCCGCGTTCCGCTGTAGCGTCCCAGGGTGAAGACGACGCCGCGCTCGTACTGGTAGAGGAGCCGGACGGAGCGCAGGATCAGGAAAGCCGCGACCAGCCCCATCGCGGCGAAGACGCACAAGGACGAACTGATCAACTCGGTCATGGGGTCCTCCTGGGTGCCGGCGGCGAGTCCGGGAGACCGCGGCAAGGGGCAGCCCGGATTGTAGGCATCCGGGCGCCACGAGCAAGCCGAGGAGGCTGGTTTTCGCTGTCGACGCAGAGCGGTTCGGGCGGGCTGGATGGAGCGGCGCCTCCCGGTGGACTACGGCCCCTCACTCGGCGCGGCTCGCTGGAACACGAGCGGGCCCTGGGGGTCATCGGGGCCGAAGGTCAGGATGTCTCCTTGACAGACGAAGCGCTGCGGCGTCCCCAGGAAGGCCGAATCGTTGGTCCCTCCGGTGTTCATCGGGGCGAGGGCGAAGCGATCGACGGTCATCTGCCCGGTGAGGGAGAAGGTTGTATCGTCGAAGACGACAAAGCGCAGCTCGCCGGTGTCGTCCTCCTGAATGTGCCAGGTGCCTTCAGCCGCGCCGTTGTAGGCGATCCGGGCGCTCAACGTGCCGTCGGGGCTGGTGACGATCCCGGCGATCCCCCAGCCGGACTGTTCCCCCTTGACGACTCCCTCCCCTTCGAAGGTCAGGCTCATCGAGCCGAAGACCTCAGTTGGAGAGACCGTGGCGCCGCCGGTGTCCAGCCCGAACATCGGAAGCATCGCCTGGATGATCGGCCACTCTGCCCCCATGTGAGCCAGGTAGCTGGAGTTGTCCAGGGTCCACATGCCGATCACACACTCGTCGCACGGCTGGTCTTCGGCGACTTCCTCGCCGGTCGCGCTTACAGTGACCGCCGCCTCTTCCTCTCCGGGCGGGACGACGCTCGTGATCAGAACAACGAGCTCCGACTCGTCGCAGGCGGTGTTGACACGATTGGGAATCTGCGACCAGGCCCCAGGCGCGGATGCAGGGCGGGCCGAGATGTGCCCGGTGCCCTCGGTCTCCTGAGAGATCGTGTAGCGGGCGTGGTCGGCGAGGCTCATCCGGTAGCGTTGCAGGACCAGTGGGTAGACCGTGGCCTGCTCCCGGTGCGACCCGATCGGATATCGCCAGGGGTCGCCTTCGTCGGGATGCACAGGCATCGGCGCCCCGCTCAGATCGACCAACTGCTTGTCGAGATAGGCCTGCCCGAAGGCGTGAAAGGTATCCGCCATCCCCGGAATCGCGGCGGCGGCCGCCTGCTGGTCGTCCAGAGATCCGGCCGTCGGAAGCGTCCGCAGAATCTCGATGATCCCCTCCGGACTCGTTCCCGCCTGGGCATCGAGGTACTCGAAGAAGGCGTAGGCCGCATATGAGTAGACGATCAATCCGGAAGTGACCGAGTACCGGTCGAGTTCGTCAAGGTACTGATACTCGGCGTTCACCGAAGGATAGACCACCGAACCGTAGTACTCCGCCGATCCTTCGACCCACCATTCCGCAGGGTCCGTGTCGGTCAATCCGCCCGGGGCGATCGCCCGCGGGCCCAACCCCAGGTTGGTCATCTGGTAGCAGTGGAAGATCTCGTGGGCGATCGTCTGCTGGAACTCGCCGACTTCCCGCTGGCCGAGGGAGATACCCGTTGGGAACACGGCGACCCTGCAGCGCCTCTCGCTCAGGGTGTCGTCCGCCGCAGCCAGAACGTCTTCGCGCTCGACGCCGCGGTCCGTCAAGGGGAGATCGGTGAAGACGATATCGGTACCGGCGACGGGCCGCGGGCCATATGCGTTGTACGTCTCGAGCGACGTCCGGAGGGCTTCCAGGGTCGGGTCGAGCACGGCTCGTTGTGGAGACTCCTCTTCGTCCCACCAGGCCGGATAGTAGACCCGATGCGTCAGGCCGCCGATCCCGATCTCGGCGAAACGCACACAGATGGGCCTCGGATCCTCTTCGCCGACGTCGAAGCCGGTCTCCCAAAGTCGCTGACAATCGACTCTTCCCTGCCGAGCGGGACGGGCGGCCGGGATGGCGAGCTTCCCGCTGTTCGCCGCCTGAGGGCGGGGCTCGGCGAATCGATCGAGCGTCTCTCGAGACGGAACGAGAACGCTCAGGAGACGCGTCAGTTCATCGCGTTGCTCGGTGCGGCCTGGATCGGCCAGGTAGAGCTGCGCCCTGAGGACGACCTGGGTGCCTTCCATCCACGGAATCGAGGCGCCCGGGAAGGCTTCGTCCGGTGAGGTCTCGCCAGCCAGGGCGCGCAGGGCCAGCACCAGCCCTTCCCCCTCGGACCACACTCCGGACTCCATCCCGGCCGAGACCGCCCGGGAGAGCGAGATGGCGAGCGGACTCTCGGGCGTCTCCAGTGCCACGGGAGTGTCCATGCTCGCTGGCAGGGCGTCGGAGGTCGCGGGGCCTGCCCCCCCGGGTAAACCGCACGACAGCATCGCAAGCACGAGCAGCACGAACGCCGCGTACGGGGTTCGATGGCCCATCATTCGTCTCCGTCCAACGCCGGGAGGCGCAGAATCCAGAGCGCCGGGCCTCACCGCGAGTGACCCGGCGCAGGCAGAATCCTACTCCAGGAATCAGCTGGCGGCCATCGGACCAAGGTGGGACCCCGATTCCGGATTCTGCCTCCTCTCACTCTGACCACTCAGGAGTAGACTCCCGCTTTATTTGCCCGGGAGATCCGCCATGTCTCTTCGCTTCGGTTCTGGATCTTCGCCTTCCGTTGGCCCCGCCGCCGCCCTCCTGCTCGCCCTCGCAGCCTGCACGGCCCCTGCCTCCACGGAAATCGTCGCATCGCCGACCGATTCGCCGCCCCCGACATCGGCTCCCAGCCCGACCGCAACGCGCATCGCCACCGCCACCGAGGCGCCCACACCGACGGTCCCGCCCTCGCCGACCGCCCCTCCGGCCGACCTGACGATCTCCCCGAGCACCTTGGCCCAGCTCAGACCGCTGTGGGTCCTGGATGAGCCCGGCAATCCCCGCTTCGAGTCGAGTTGCCAGGACATGGCCTGCTGGATGCAGACCCGCATCGGCGGGTATGCCTTCAGCCCCGACGGCGCCACGCTCGCCGTCGGGATCTGTACCGTCGACTCGACGGAGAACAAGACCAATCCGCGTCACTACCGCTACAAGTGCCCGGGCCCGGCTGAGATCCGCCTGTACGACTCGGCCAGCGGCGAACGGATGCAGACTCTGAGCGTCGGCGACTTCCCGATCTCGTTCGCCTTCCATCCGGGGGGCCAGTTCCTCGCGGCCGGGATGGCCCAGCGCAGCATCGAGATCTGGGACTTGGCGGCCGAGAAGAAGGTCCAGACCCTGCTGCATTCCACGACGCGCGACGGCGTCACCGGTCTGGCCTTCTCCCCGGACGGCGCCCTGCTCGTCTCCGACGGCGACCGTCTCTTGCAGCTCTGGCGGTGGGACCGCGGCCTGCCGGCGGGGATGATCGAGGGGGCGTCGGACTTCGTCTTCTCCCCCGACGGCGAACGGCTGGTGACGCTGAAGTGGTCCGAAAGAGGCGACTACGTCGAGGCGCGCTTCTACCCGCTCGACGATCTGGAGGCCTTCCGCGCCTTCCGCCTCGACTGGTCGAAGAGTCCCTCCTGGATCCGGTTCATCCCGGACGGATCGGCGCTGGTCGCCCTCGGGCAATTCGAGCTCGAATGGGTCGATCCCAAGAGCGGGGACATCTTGCTCGAAGCGGAGAGCGAGGACGTCCTGCACCAAAGCGACATGACCGGCTACCCGAGGCTGACACCCCTGATGACCGGCGACGGGCGCCTGATGGTACCCCTCTCGGTCCAGACCGGTGACGGCTCCTACCTGGATGGGCCGGCTCTCTGGGATCCCCGTGCGCAGGGTGCGCACGCCTGGCTATCGAGCTTCGAGGATCTGCTGTTTGAGAAAGGGGAGACCGTCTTCATCGGCTTCGATCAGGCCACCTGGACCCTGGCTCCCGGGGACGTCTACCTGCTGGGGAAAGACTACTACTCGGGAGTCCTATGGATCTGGGGGATTGACCCGACGGTTCCGGCCGACGGGGTGACCTGTCTTGGGACCTGTTCGTCGTGATGGTCGACTGGCTGCAACTTCCTATTCCGCCCGACCTAGGCCGACCCTAGAATCGGCCCATCCACTCCCAAGGAGCACTGACGTGACGACCAAGAAGACCAAGAAGCCCTCCGAATCCTTCGAGGTTCCGCTCTTCAAGCCCAAGAAGCCGACCGAAAAGCCCGCCCCCGCTCCCAGGCCGGAAGGATTCGATGATCCGATCATCGGCAAGGAGCCCGGCGAAGGCTTCGACGACCCGATCATCGGCAAAGACCAGTAGGACTCTCGCTCCGCGCGTGCCCAGGACCGGGGGGCGAGCAAGGCTCGCCCCCCGGCTTTGCTTCCCGGGCGCTCCTACCAAAGGGGAATCAGGTCGCCGTCCGGATCGAAGGCCACCGGTAACGGGCCTTCGACGATCTCCATCTTCGACCGATCCATCCCGCCGACCGCCGCCGGTGACGCCAGCAGTTCGTCCAGGCGGTTTGTGCCGCGAATCCACACCAGCCGGATCGTTTCTGGATCGCCCGGCCCGACCGTGTCCATCATGGCCTGGAGGGCTTCCCGATCGGTCTCGTAGGTCAGGGGGATGTGTCCCTTCTCGGGCGTCATCGCCGTGACGCTGTTGAGGCGGGTCGCGGCCATGTCGATCTTCTCGACCAGGCGGCGAGTCGTGAAATCTGCCAGGCCGATCCCGATGGCGTTGCCGTGGGTGGCGTCGGTGAGGTCACGGACGAAGATCCGAACGATCTTCGGCTTCTCGGGATCTCGCACGAAGCGGGTCCCGAGCCGCCCGATCGTCTTCGTGTCCATCCCGGTCCCGCTGATGTCCTTGCCGATCTCGTCCACGATCAGAGCATCGATGGCGTCGAGGGGGAGGCGCAGGGCGTTGGCCCGGGCGACCTCCAGCAGGCGGGCCTCGGTGGCTTCGAAGGCATTGGGCGGAACGACTTCGAGGTGGGCCGTGCCCCCCGCCGGGCCGTCGATCATGGCGATCCCCGCCAGGATCGGAAGCCGCTCCACACAGAGCCCCGCCATTTCGAGGATGGCCGTGTCGTACCCGTGCATCACGGCGTAGCGATGCATTACAGCCGCGCCGCGGGTCCGACCGAAGCCGACGGCGATCATCTTCGACAGCCCGGATTGGATCGTCCCGTAGAAGTCGGTGTGATCCTTGACCCGGTTGGCGAGGAGGATTCCATCCGCCTGGAGGAGGGTCTTGTCGGCGAGGACGGGGATCCCCGAGCGCGTCCTGCCGATTTCCTCCACCTCCATGGTGTCGACGATGGGGGCGCCGACGGACCCGGGCGTGATCCCCAGGCCCTCCAGGAGGTGAACCTGCCCGGGGCCCGTCCCCCCGCCATGCGAGCCCATCGCCGGGAGGATCTTCACTTCAGCGCCGGCGCCCTGGAGTATGCGCGTCAGGTGCTGCACGACGGTCGGGTAGTTCGGGATGCCGCGCGACCCGACGGCGACGACGACTGTGCTTCCGGCTTGGATCGATCCGAGCACGCCCGAGCCGGCGACGGCCTGGGTCAGCGCTCCGGGGACGTTCCGGAGGAGATCGCTTGAGGTCTTCTGGCGTACGCGGTAGACGGGGGGAAGAGACGGCATCATGCTGGCGCCCGCGCTCGACCGGAGCAGGAATATCCTACTCGCTCCACGCTGGCGCGCCAACTGACCGAACTACTGCGCGGCGACGACCTCGATCTCGCGCCAGCCGACCCACGAAGGGGTTGTCGTGGTCTCGATCCGGACCGTTCGGATGCCACGCAGCGGCTCCGGCGGGGCGAAGATGAGCACGTCGAAGCTGGCGGTGGTCCCCGAGAAGATGTGCAGCTGGTCAAATGCGCCGCCGGTCCCCTCGCCCTGGCCGTAGACCACGTGGATCGTCTGACCAGGCGGGGTCTGCTCGACGGTCAGGCGAATCTCGGCGATGTCGTACGATCGCCCCAAGTCGACCTGGATCCACTGGAGTGGGAATCCGCCCGAGTTCCACGACGTCCCCGGCTCGCCGTCGACGGCGTAGGCGCCGACCTGACCGCCGATCGCGCTTGAAACGCGGGCGGTCTTCTGGTAGGCCAGGTTGGCGCCCGGGCCCTCGCGTCGAAGACCGAGCGAGGCCCGATCCTCGAAGTAGGTCCGGATGAACCCGGTGAAGGTGTACGGCTCGCTCTCAGGTAGGACGCGGTCGGGTTTATCGTGCCACGACTGGAACAGGATGTGCTCGGGGCGCCCGCCGGTCTGATCCTCGTAGCGCAGGACGCGCTCCCCGGCGATCGACAGCCAGGCCTCGTCGGAAGGGTCGTTGAAGTTGCCGTTGTAGATGATCCCCACCGGGACGCCGAACGAGCGGCCGAAATCTTCGATCTGCTTGACATCGCCCGGCCAGGTGGTACGCCCCCAGTCGATGTCCATGTGCAGGAAGGCCAGATCGTAGCCGTTGACCTGGCGGAAGGTCTCGAGCCAGGCGGTGTACGACCGCGGCGTCGAGGCGCCTGCCAGGGGCTCGGTGTCGCCGATGGCGATCTCCGGGAAGTACCCGCGCATCACGCTGACGTACTCCCCCACCTCGGCAGCGACCTTCTCAGCGTCCCAGCGGCAGGCGTTCTCTCCGTCGTAGATCGAGGCGAAGAACAAAGGCTCGTCGAGGGCGATCAGGTCGATCCGTCCTCCGGCGTTGAGGATGCGGTTGGCGATCAATCGCCCTTCATCCGTGCCGGCGAAGCCTTCGATCCCCTGGCCGCATTCCGGGGGCGGATCGAGCGGCCCGGCCTCGACCGCCAGCGCCAATCCCATCCGTCGGATGGCCTCGACCGCCGTTCGCAGCTCGGCATCGCTGGCGTGATAGGCGACCCACTCTCCATACAGTTTGAAGACGTGCAGGTAACTCTGCGCCGCCGACCACGGCACGTCGGGCTTGAAAAGATCGAGGAAGTCATCCGATCCGGTGAACATCCGGCCGGGGTGAGTCGGCATCGGCGGCAGCGGGGCGAACCAGGCGAGGGGGCGCGGGCTGAGGTCCGGCGTGGGCGCCGGGGCCGAGGTGTGCGTCGGCGCAGGAGCCGCCGAGGCGGACGCGGTGGGAGTCGGGGCCGGAGCTGCGGGCGGCGGGGCCTCCGGCCCTCCGCACGCGCCGGCGAAGTGGAGAAGGACCGATCCTAAGAGGATGGGCCACCGGAAGAGGGGGGCAGCCAGGCGCCTCACTCGTCCTCGATCACGACGTCCTTCCAGAATCCGTGCCGGACGGGTGACATGGGATATTTCTTGACCCAAGGCTTCAAGAGGAGGTGCCCCTGGAAGTACAACAATGGCATGACGGCC
>DATIPT010000158.1:0-14814 GCA_035471625.1 Anaerolineales bacterium | reverse complement strand
CCGGGGATCGATCCGAGCGACAAACGAATTCGGCCCGGACACCAGGTAGACGAAGACCTCATTCCCCATCAGCTCGGTAACCTCAATGGAGGCGTCGAGCGTGGCCGGGGTGATCCCGGGTGGAAGAAACGACGGATCATGGATGTCTTCAGGTCGGATGCCCATGATCATCGGTTTGCCCTCATAGGGTCCGAAGGCGGCGAGGCGAGATCCCGGAAGAGCGACTTGGAAGTTGCCAGCGTCGAAGCCAAGACCGCCGTCGACGCGGGTCACCTTGCCGCTGAAGAAGTTCATCGCCGGGGAACCGATGAAACCGCCGACGAAGACGTTGTCGGGGAAGTCATAGAGGCGCTGCGGCGTATCGATCTGCTGCAGTTCGCCGCTCTTGATCACGGCGATCTCGGTCGCCATGGTCATCGCTTCGGTTTGATCGTGGGTTACATAGATGAAGGTCGTCGCCAAGCGGCTATGCAGCTTGGTGATTTCCGCCCGGGTCTGGACCCGCAACTTGGCGTCGAGGTTCGACAGCGGCTCATCAAACAGGAAAACCTGAGGCTCGCGGACGATGGCCCGCCCGACGGCGACCCGCTGCCGCTGGCCGCCGGAGAGTTGGCGCGGCTTCCGATCCAACAGGTACCCGATATCCAGCATCTCGGCCGCTTCCGAGACCCGGCGCTTGATCTCCTCCTTGGATACCTTGCGAAGCTTCAGACCGAACGCCATGTTGTCGAAGACGGTCATGTGGGGGTAGAGCGCGTACGACTGAAAGACCATGGCAATATCGCGGTCCTTGGGGGGAAGGTCGTTGACCGGCCGGTCTCCGATCCGGATCTCCCCCTCGGTGATTTCTTCCAGCCCGGCGAGGAGGCGCAAGGCCGTTGTCTTGCCGCATCCGGAAGGACCGACAAGAACCAGGAACCGCTTGTCTTCTACGTGGATGCTGAGGTCTTGAATGGCGACGACATCGCCGAAGCGCTTCGTGACGTGGTCGAAAGTCACGCTAGCCACGTGGACGTCTCCCCAGACGGCATAGTCTATTATAAGGCCATCAGGACTATGGCCCTCCGGCGGGAGGGCCCGTTCTCACGAGCGTAGCAGAGGGTCCAAAGAGGAGAAGTGGGATATTTCGTACCCGCAACAGTATAATGTCACTGCGGCGGGCGACTCCGCTCCCCAAGCCCTCACGTGAAGATCCTCGCCCTCAGCGACCAGGTCGTCCCGTATGTCTACAGCCCCGAAGCCAAGGACCGGTTTCGCGACGTTGATCTGATTGCCGGGTGCGGGGACCTACCGGCATCCTATCTCGAGTACGTGGTTTCAGTCTTGAATACCCCGATGGTGTACGTCCCCGGGAATCACGACCCGGATGGATATCACGTCCAGGGTGGCGTCGACCTGGATGCCTCGTTCGCCCGGATCCGCAGCCTGGCCATGTTCGGCCTGGGGGGCAGCCCGCGCTACAAAGAACTCGGTGAGCACCAGCACACCGAGCTCGGCATGCTGCTGAGGGCATTGCCCCTTCTGCCCCGGCTGGTGCTGCGGCGATTTCGCTTCGGCCATGGGGCGGATCTGCTCATCGCCCATGCGCCCCCGCGCGGGATACACGACGACACCGACCCGGCCCATCGCGGCTTCCAGACCTTCCGCCGGGTGATCCAGTGGGTTCGACCGCGGCTGATGCTCCACGGTCACTGTCACATCTGGGCCGATCTGGCCCCGCGCGAGACCATCCTGGACGGATGTCGCATCCTGAATATCTACCCAGTACAGGTCGTCGATCTGGAGGCGAGATGAAGGAAGGCGGCGACCCCTTCGGCACCGACTTCCAGCGGGCGCGCCTGCGGGGATTCGTGCATGCGATCGGGTCGGCTCTCTCCGGCCATTCGCGAGAACTCCTGGCCTTCGACGAGGTCCGCGAGAAGCTGCACCTGGGGGGGCCGGTGTACCGGGGGGTCCAGGCGGTCCCGCTCGACAAGATTCGCGGCAGCGTTAATCGCTACCGCGACTTCGACCGGCTGTTTCTCCCTACACAATCCCACACGGCGGACCGATGGCGCAAAGTCAACCGGGCCTGGTATCAGGAGATCAGCCTGCCGCCAGTGATTCTCTACAAAGTCGGCGAGGTGTACTTCGTCGTGGACGGGAATCACCGCGTCTCGGTCGCCCGCGACCGTGGGCAGACCTACATCGACGCCGAGGTGCGGGAGGTCGCGGCACGCGTTCCGGTCACCTCCGACCTCCGCCCGGAGGATCTGGTGCGCCTGGGTGCCCGGGTCGAGTTTCTCGAGCGCACGGAGATCGACCGGCTGCTGCCCAAGGCTCGGATCGAGCCGACGATCCTGGGCGGCTACGATCGCCTCATCGAACACATTGCCGTCCATCGATACTTCCTGGCACTCGAACGCGGCCAACCGGTCTCCTCCGATGAAGCGGTTGCTCATTGGTATGAGTCGTTGTACCTCCCCGTGGTCGAGGTCATCGAGCGGTCCGGAATTCTGCGAGAGCTTCCGGGACGGACGGCCACCGACATGTACCTGTGGACCATGGATCACCTGCACTACCTTCGGAGCGAGAAGGGTCTCCTCGAAGTGACCCCGGCGAGCGCAGCGGCCGATCTGATTGAATCAATCGACGAGGACGATAGCTAGCCGGAACGGCGGGTTGCTCGGGCGGCGCGAATGCACCTAGGGGGTAGGCGGTTCGGGCTCTATTGAAGTTGGGGACGGCGTTGCGGTGGTGGTGGTCTCCGAGGCAACGGTAGTCGGCGCCGGCTCGGACGGGGTCGCCGAGTCCGTCGGGGGATCCTCTGATGACGAAGGCCCCACGAGCCCCCCAGGCCCCGCCTCGACCGTCGGCTCGGGGGTCGAGTCGGAGCTCGTGATCAACGTGCCGGCTTCGTCCTCGTTGAGTGGAAGCGGGCAATCCCCTTCACTGGCGGCCTCGAAAGCGTCCTTCGTCGTCTCGTAGTCGCCGGATACCAAGGCCGCCACGAACATCGCAAGGACCGTCGGGACATCGTAGCGGTAGTCCAGTCCGTCCGACGCTGCGTTCAGCAGAGCAGCCACCGCGTGCCGGTAGAGCGCGTTCAACCCCCCACCTTTGGCCTCCAGGCCTTCGAGCAGCGTCGGATCGCCCGCAAGGGGATCGACCCCAAACGTCTGGGCGAGATCCGACTTCGGGAGGTAGGGCTCGGGCCACGAAGAGAAGTGCTGCTCTTGCTTCCAGAATCCTGGCGTGCAGCCTTCCTCGCTCGGAGGCGTCGGCGTCGGGGTCCACTCGGCGATCTGGACCGACGCCGACACGCCAAGCGCCTCGGACCATAGCGCCTGCCCCACAGGAGCCAGGGCCGCCAGGAGCAGGATCCCGCCGGACCACGCGAGCAGCCGGACGAAGCCGACCAGTCGACGCCCTAGGCCGGGATCAGAGCTCGAATCCATTGAATCACCCGGACCGCGCCGATCGTCACCCACCCTAGCTTGGGAACGACCAGCACGACTTTCCCTTGGATCGCGGCAGCAGACGTTGGTGCATCCTCGACGTTGTTCGCATCCCCCTTGGTGACAAGCGCCCTTCCCTGAGCTGTCCCCCGGACCTCGACGACGCGATGGACGACGGGAGAACCGCCCCTCCCCACGAGGACGATGTCGCCAACCAGAATCTCTTCAACAGGCATCTGGCGCGTGAAGACGATGTCGCCCGCCATCAGCGCTGGTTCCATGCTGACGCCGCTGACGACGGTCGGCTGGATCCCGAATAGACCCAGATTCAGCCACAGCAGAACGACGAGGAGTGCGCTGGGGACCACCCATCGAGATGCCTCGGAAGACGCCTGATGACTGCCCGGTCCAGAGCGATTCGCGCCGCGCCACTGCTCCTGCACCGCCAAGAGCCCCAGCGCCGGGGCCAGCGTGCCCACGAAGGCGGCCGCTCCCCAGGGAAGGTTCGGTAGGATCGGCGGAATCCACTCGGCGCCCTCCAACGCGGCCCGGTACAGGATCGCTGGTAGGGGACCGCTGACAAGGGCAAGGACACTTGCGAGCATGCTCTCGCCGAGTCGAGGCAGCAGGGTCCCCCCGGCAAACTGGAAGAACGACGGTCCATCTCCGACGGAACCCCAGCGGGCCATGGGCACCGAAAGCACGACGAATCCGGCCGATATGAGGACAAGGAATGGAAGCGGCCGAGGCCGAGGTGCGACGGTCAGCAAGTAGGCGCGCGCGAATTCGACGCCGCAGATCGCTGTCCCGGCGAAGACAAGATTGCCCGCCAGAACGCCAGGGTCGTGTCCGTAGGGAGATCGCCCAAAGCCGAAGAGCAGGCCCGCAATCATCAGCGACGCAACCTGGAACAAGCCCAGGAGCGCGCCGAGACCGAGCCACCGGGGTCCTGCTTTTGGCGTGTCGGGAAGCATCCGGAGGCCGATCAAGCCCAGCAGCCCAAGGCAGAGCCACGTGACCGGCTGAGCGAAGTAAACGTTGAGGCCTCCCTCCAGGATCGCAGGGTAACGCAGGTTGACAAGCAAGTACGAAGTGACAAGCCATCCGACGACGAGCAGCGGAAGGAGCTTGGTGGCCCGTCCTGATAATCCCTGATGCCGCTCGGCATCCAGCCGCTGTGCCCGGGATCGGGTTGGTGCCTCGCCGAGCGTTCGAGGACCCCAGAGGATCTCACGGATCACGGCTTGCATGACGCCGCCTCATAGCGAAGGTCGATGTCGAAGGAGTAGGAAGAAACTTGCCTCGCCGCCTGCTCCACATGGACCGAGAAGACTACCTCCATGGACTTGCCGGCCTTCAGCGGGCCGCACAGGCCAGGAGTCTGATCTCGCACGGTCAGCTCAGGAGGGCCCTTGACGGTCGCGCCGCGGTAGCGGATCTCCTGAGCGCCGACATTCCGGACCTTTCCCCAGAAGGTGCAGGTGTAGCTTGGGTATCCGTTTGTCATCGTGACTCGCAGCCGGGTCGGACTCACGATGGTCGCTTCACAACGCGCTACGGCCTTGTCGTAGCCTGGGTCCGTGCCATCGTCGAGAGGATCGTACCCGGGCCGGTCGACAATCCCGTCATCGTTGGTGAAGGCCCGAACGAAAGCCGGGGAGAACGATCCGCTCCCGCAGTTTCCGCAGCTCTCTGCCGATACCGGACGGGCAAAGGCCAGGGCCAAGGAGCCCGCCATACATACAAAGAGCATCAGGCGGCGCGTCAAGGAAACATGTCTCCTTCCCGGCGAAGAGGCCGCCGCGTCAGGCCCCCGGGAGTCATCCTTCCGCTCTCGGAGCGGTCGGGCTTCTGCCCGACCGCTCCGACCTGGCGGGGACGAGCGATCACGGCGCCGCGGCGAAGCACTCTCCGGCCGTCGCCGTTTCGTTCCACTGCGCCATGCACACCCGCACGTCGAACTTGTAGACCGAGTCCTCCTCGGCGGGCTGCTCGACGTGTACGGTCAGACTGCTGGCGGCCTCGTCACGCGGGTGAAGCTGGGTACCCAAGTTGTCGGTGAAGATCACCGTCAGTTGGTCGCACGAGAGCGTCTTCTTGTTCTCGCCGGTCAGGGTGCAACCGGTCAATTCCGGTCCCGGGCCGATCGCCGTGCCGCGCACGATCACGGGGATCGTGCCTTCGACCTGGAAGTGCACCTGGCAATCGACTGCATAGCTCGGGTATCCGTTGACGATCTCGAAGTGGAGGATCTGATCGTCGTCCGGATCGATCCAGATCTTCCACTGGCCGACGTTCTTGCCTTCTGCCTCCCCGTAGTCTTCGGGGGCCCTCGGCAGGTCTGGCCAGCTGTTGAACTCAAAGCAGCCGGCAGTCACCCAGCGTGCGTCGACCTCGCCCGTGAGCACTTCGCCCTGGATGGTCAGAGTCTCCGACCATAGACCGTAGCCGACTCCAACCGACGCCAGGGCCAGGACCAACAGCATCAGCAGCGCGCCCAGAGGCAGGGTTCTCCTCATCGGATCACCTCACTTGCCGATGGCGGATCCGCCATCAGGCAGGCCCGCTAGGGCATCCAGGGCGGCGGGACGACTTCGTTCCACTGCCGACCCCAAGCCAGCACCTCGAACTCGTACGTGGCGTTCTCCTCCGCCGGCTGGTTCACATGGATGTGCAGATTGCAGTAGGCGGCCTCCCGCGGCTCGAGCTGAACGTAGCTGTTGTAGGCCGCGTAGCAGGAAGGCGGCCACCCATTCACATGCAGCTCAGGGACGTTGATCGCCCCACCCATGAACGCACCCTTGTAGAAGTACGCCGGCCCGTAGACGTGGATCGGGATCGTTCCGGTGTTGTGGACATCCCACTTCACGAAGCAGTTGAACGACGGGTAGGCGTTCGTCACCCGAACGTGCATGATCTGCGGATCCTTATCGTCGAGGAAGGCCACGCACTCGGCGACGTCCTTCTTCTCCGCCTCCCAGTCATCGTTCAGGAATCCATCCCCATCGCAGTCTTTGCCGATCGAGTAGCCGCCCCCCTCAGGGCAGATGGCATTGAAGTCAAACAGCTGGTCGACCTCCTCGACCGACAGGTTGGCGTCGACTTCGCCGGTGCGGACCTCACCCTTGATGTACAGGGTCTTGCTCCACAGCCCGTAGCCGACTCCGACCGTTGCCAGCAGAAGCGCCATGATGATGAACACGCTCGTGACGGGCAAAGCCCTGCGTGTGTGCATGATCATCCTCCTCACGTGCTGAGGCGCGCCCGATGCGGAGGCCCGCCGAGCGGGTGGCGCAGATATTCACCTCCTCTCTGGGACAAGCGCAGGCACTGACGTGATAGACTCACGCGAGTGCACGGGTGCCGACCCGCGCCCTGCACTCCAGGCCCCGGTCGGCCGCACCCGGCCGGGGCCACTCGTCCCCCTTGCGCGACCGACCGGCCAAGAGGCCGGTCGGTCGTGTCAACTCATCTACGAGGCCCGCGTCGCCAATCCGCCTCGCTCGATGGACGATACACCGTCGCGGCGCTGCCCCCCGGGGACAGCGCGCCTGCTGGACGGAACTCCAGGCACAACCTCCGGAGCACGCTTCCTCCTCGCCTTCAGTCTAGAGCAAGGAGGTGACTCTCAGGTTAACGATGGGTTATGGTGCGTGGAGGGGAACGGGGAGCGGGCGAACAGATCCGGCGCGTTGCAGCGGATTGTCAACCCGCCGAGGACGGCCGAGGCTGGCGCGGACGGGTATCTTCCTCGAAGGCGTAGCCGGAACCACGGATCGTTACAATGTACTCCGGAAATCCGGGGTCGGGCTCGATCTTCACCCGAAGGCGGTGGATAAACTGTTTGACCAACCCGTTCTCGCCTCCGTACTCGGGCCCCCAGACGTTCTGGAGGATGGCTTCCGGGCTCAGGACCCTCCCTCGGTTGCGCAGCATGTATTGGAGCAGGTCGAATTCCTTCGGGGTCAGTTGAACGGACCGCCCGTCGCTGATGAAGACCAGACGTCGGTCGGGGTCAGCCATGAGCAAGGCTTCCGTCTTGGCCAGGCGGACCGGCGCCATCGGCCGCGAATCCGCCCCGCGCCGCAAGCAAGCCAGAAGGCGCGCCCGCAACAGCTGGAAATCGAAAGGTTTAACGACATAATCATCGGCCCCGGCTTCGAGGCCGCGAATGATCTCGTGGTCCTGCCCACGGACGGAGATGACAAGGATCACGGCGTCAGTCATTTCGCGCAGACGCCGGCAGGTCTCAAGACCGTCCACGCCGGGCATCACGACGTCGACCAGGATGGCGTGCGGGTGCCAATCGTAGGCCAGACGAAGCCCTCTCGGTCCGTCCGTCGCCGTCTGGACCTCGAATCCCTCCTCCTCCAGCCGCAGACGCAGGATCTCGCCTAGGCGAGCGTCATCGTCGATCAGAAGAAGACGCGTCCTGCCACTCATCGAATCCGAACACACCCGACCGGCGTCCAGAGCCATCCGACGCAGAAACGCGCCGCTGACCCAGGGCAGCTGGCCGAACGCGGTTCCGTATATCGATGCGCGGTGGGGAGTAATGCCCTGGGGCTTCACCAGGGCGGATGAATGTTATGAAATTCGCCCGAATAGACGGATCCGACCGCGCCTTCGAACCGGACCGCAAAGTCCTGCCGCCGCACGACATGCGGGCCGGCCCCGGGGTCTCATCTCCTTGCGTTGTCGACGGGAAGAGCGGTCTTCGACCGGGGCGAGCAAGCCTGCAAGCCGTGCGACCGTCTCCATCACAATAGCACGAGCCCGAACCTCCGTCAATCAAGAATCCCCTTGGCCGCTCCGCCGTACACAGGTTCGCGCTCTACCGCCCTATAATCATCTCGTCAGCGGGTGAGGCTTCTGGAGGCAAGACATGAGAATCCCCCATGAGGAGAAGTCTTTCTGGCTCCAGAACTATGGGCCGTACACGCCCAACCCTCCCCTGGCGGGAGAGATTCGGGCGGACGTCGCCGTCATCGGGGCCGGGTTCACCGGGCTCTCGACAGCGTTTCACCTCCGGCAAGACAGCCCAGGACTGGATGTCGTCGTCCTCGAGGCCGAGATCGTCGGGTTCGGCGCCAGCGGACGGAACGGCGGATTCAGCATGACGCTCTTCGGCCTTGAACCGACGGTGACTCGGGCCCTGTTCGGTCAGGAACGCACCGTTGAGGCTCATCGCTACATGGAGCAGGCTGTTGATCATGTCCGAGACTTGGTCCGAACCCACGGTCTGGACTCAGCCTATGAGCACAACGGCTTCCTGCGCGTCGCCACGACGCCTGGGTTTGTCCGGCGGATCCAGCACGACATGGAGATTCTGACCCAAATGGGGATCACGGGAATCGAGTGGTGGGAGGCGAGCCGTCTCCGCGAACAAGTCGACTCACCGCTTTTCCTTGGAGCTTGGTGGGAGCCCCGATGTGGGCTCCTTGACCCCGCGAAACACGTCCGCGAGCTCAAGCGACTGGCCGCCGGTTCGGGGGCCGTCATCTACGAGAGCACGCCCGTCCTCGCGATCGAACGCGGCGACGCCTTCACGCTGTCGACCCCGGCCGGAAAAGTGCAGGCGGGCCAGATCGTGCTCGCCACCAATGCCTGGTCGCACCTGATCCCTCAGCTCCGACGGCGGCAGATCCCCGCATTCACGCACATGGTTGTGACCGAGCCCTTGACCTCTTCGCAGTTGGACAGGATCGGTTGGAAAAATCGCCAGGGGATCGAGGACGCCCGCAACTTGGTGCACTACTTCCGTCTGACGGCCGACAACCGCCTCGCCATGGGGGGGAGTGATGTCTCGATCGCGGTCGGCGGCGACATGGAACGCGATCACAATCCGCGGGTGTTCGCCGATCTCGAGCGGGATGTCGTGCGGATCTTTCCCCAGCTCAAGGGAATCCGTTTCGAATCGCGCTGGGGCGGGCCGGTCAGCGTCCCGGTCGACATGGCCCCGGTGATCGGGTTCCTCGGCGACCGCCGAGCCGTGTTCTCCTTGGGATGTGTCGGACACGGCGTATCGCTTGCCCAGCTGAACGGGAGGACGATCACCGATCTTCTGCTGGAGAAGGACACACCGCTCACCCGGGTCTGGTTCGTCGGCCGACGGACGATCCCCTGGCCTCCCGAGCCGCTGCGCTACGTCGCCAGCCAGGCCATCCGGGGCTACCTCCGGGCGGAGGACGCCTGGTACGAGCGCGAGTTGAAGGCGCCCGCCTAGGCGCGACCAGGACCCCGCTGGTGCGGGGCCCTGGTTTCTTGCGACGTTCGCGGCGACCGTGCGCCGTTTGAGCCACGCAGTGCCCTGCGACTACTCCGCCACGGCGACGAAGTCGATCTCCAGGCTGACGACGTCGCTCACCGAAGCTACCTGCTGCGGGAGCCGAAGGATCCGAACGTCGAAATCCGCGTAGGGCAGGCTGACCCCAGCCGTGCCTTCCAGCCGCTCGGCGGAAACCGGGGTCACCTCCCCCTCGAAGGTCACCGACCGGGTGACCCCGTGGATCGTCAAGTCCCCCGTGATGGTCACCGGGTACGTTGTCCCGAATTCGACGGACTCGGGCACCCCTTCGATCGATTTCGCCTGGAACGTCGCGAAGCGGTTCCCCTCGATACCGGTCTGCAGGATCGCGTCGTGAAGAGCCCGGTTGCGGAAGCTATTGTCTGTCTGAAGGGTGCTCATGTCGACGGTCACGGATCCGACTTGCACGCCTTGCGGTTCGGAGAAGTCCCCCTGGATCACCCCGCTGACAGCGTTCGTGACACCGTAGACCGTCTTCGGCGACCCGGCCAGGATCTCATCGATCACGAAGCGCGCCTGCGACTCGTCCGACTGGATTTGAAACACCACGACGCGGCCCGCAGCGCCGGGGCCATCGTCTGCCGCCGGGGCGGGCTCAGTCGGGCTGGCAAGCGCGGTTGGCACGCGCGTGGCGGGCGGAGCGGACGCCCCAGGCGTCTCTGCATCACCTGTTGGCGCGGCCGCCGCGCACGACGCCGCCATGATGGCTCCCACCGCCAGCAATCCCACTACCACTCCTCGTTTCACGTCTCCACCTCTGGCAGGAAATGCCGCCAGTCTATCAAGGCTTCGCGGCGGGGTTGATGAAGATTCGATGAGGAAGATCTCCGGCGGCATCGGGGCTATAATGACCTTCTCCTTCAGGCAAGCTTCTCATGGCGGCGATTGAAGTCGAGCACCTGCGCCGGGTCTACCGGACCACGATCGGGATCCTCCGTCGGCGAACGAAGGAGGTCCTTGCCGTCGACGACCTGTCTTTCGAGGTCAGCGACGGCGAACTCTTCGGACTTCTCGGCCCGAACGGCGCTGGCAAGACGACGACGGTAAAGATGCTCACAACCCTGTTGATCCCGACGGCGGGGACGGCGCGGGTGGCCGGGTTGGACGTCGTTCGAGATGCGGACGCCTTGCGGGGTCGGATCGGTTTTATCTTCGGGGGGGAGCGGGGTCTGTACTGGCGTCTCTCCGGTTACGACAACCTCCGCTATTTCGCTAGTCTGTATCACGTCGATCCGGCCGTCTCACGCACACGGATCCCCTACCTCCTCGACTTGGTCGGGCTTCAGGACCGCGGCCACGAAAAGGTCGAGGGCTACTCCAGGGGGATGAAACAGCGTCTGCACATCGCCCGCACTCTCCTCCACGATCCGCCCCTGCTGTTCCTGGATGAGCCGACGATCGGCCTCGATCCGGTCGGCGCCCGTGAGATCCGCCAGGTCGTCCGGGACCTGCAGGCCGAGAAGAAGACCATTCTGCTGACGACCCACTACATGTTCGAGGCCGACGCCCTGTGCCAGAGGATCGCCGTCATCAACCACGGTCGGGCTGTGGCCCTGGATACACCCCAGGGCCTCAAGAGGCTTGTCCGCGACCTCTCAGTGATCGAAGTCGAGCTCTTCGGCGTGGGCGAGGAAGTGGCCGAGAGGGTCGGCGCCGAGCCCTACGTCGACTCGGTCGCATTGGAAAGCCGTGACCAGCGTCAGCTCCTTCAGGTCCAGACCGCGAGGGGATCGGAAGCGGTCCAAGACCTGCTGACTCGTCTGGACGGAGTTCGGGTGGGGAAGGTCACGGTCCGCGAGCCAACCCTCGAAGACGCCTACGTCCGCCTCGTGGGTGGCGGCTCGTGAACCTCCCCGCAGCTCGCGCCCAATGGCGGGCGCTGCGTTCCGCCGCCGTCATCGCCTTCTTGTCCAATGTCTTTGACGCCTTCATTCTCTTCACCCTGGTCGTGCAACCACTCGTCATCGCGACTTTGGGGCTGTGGATCCTGCGCGACAGCGGCCAGGACTATGGAATCTTCGTCGTCGTCGGCAGCGGCCTGACCGGTCTGTGGAGCGGCCTGCTCTTCATCAGCGGGAACAGCATCACCAGCGAACGCTGGACCGGGACGCTCGAGATGGTCTCGTCGCTCCCCACCCCGTTGCCGGTGATCGCTCTGGGCAAGGTCCTCGCCAATGTGCTGCAGTCGCTGACGTCGATGATCGGCGCGTACGTCTTGGCTTCGTTCTTCTTCGGCTACCCGCTGACCGTGAACCATCCCGGCCAGTTCGTCGTCTCCTTGGTCCTGATGGTCGGGGCGTTCGTTTGTCTCGGGATGGTGATGGCGCCGCTGTTCGTCACCAATCCGGACGTCCAACGAATGCAGAACGCCATCGAGTTCCCGGTCTACATCCTGGCCGGCTTCCTCTTCCCGATCGCGTTGCTCCCGACCTGGCTCACCCCACTCTCGTACCTGCTCTCCCCCTATTGGGCGGCCGTGGCGCTCCATGAGGCCTCAAGCGGGGACGGGGACCTTCTGACGATGGCCGGCGCGTGGACGGCGATGATCGTGCTCAGCGTCGGCTACCTGATCGCCTCGCGCTTTCTCTTCCGGACGCTGCTGCGCAAGGCGCGCCGGGACGGGACCCTGGGGATGCAGTAGGCGAAGCACAGAGCCATGAACCGTCGCTGGATCACGAACCTTCGTCTATTCTGGGACGGCGCGCTGCTTTCCTACATCGCCCTCTTCCGCTGGCTGCGCCCGATGCAGTACCTGGCGTCCAAGATCTTCATGCCGCTGGCCCAGATTCTGTTCTTCTCGGTCCTCGGTCTTTTCGCCCGCGGGCCGGAAAGCGTCGATTTCTTCGTCATCGGGAACGCCATGCAGCTCACCGCTGTGAACGGGATCTACGGGGTCACGATGAGCCTCGGGGGAGACCGGTGGGAGGGAACCCTCCCCTATCTGTTCGGAACGCCGGCGAATCGGATGGCGATGTTCCTCGGTCGGGCGTTCCTGCACCTTGTTGACGGCGTTTTTGGGGTGATCCTGGCCTTCGCCTGGGGAGTCTTGATCTTCGGTCTCGACCTTTCGGCCGCCGATCCGGCCGCACTGCTTCTGACAATCCTGGTGGCGACGTTCAGCACCGCCGGCCTGGGGCTGCTGATGGGCTGCCTGAGCCTGGTCACGCTCAACGTCATGTTCGTCAACAACACCGTCTACTTCCTGCTGCTGGTCTTCAGCGGCGCCAACATCCCCGTCGCGAGCCTCCCCGGCTGGATGCAGGCGATCTCCTGGGCGCTGCCCCTGACTCGCGGGATCCGGTCGGCGCGGCTGCTCATCGACGGCGCCCCGCTAGCCGAAGTCGCCCCGCTCCTCGCCGGCGAGTTCGCCGTCGGCGCGTTCTACGCATTGCTGGGGTACAGTCTGTTCCGCTGGTTCGAGTTCCAGGCCAAGCGCCGCGGGACCCTGGAAGCCTTCTAGGAGGGCGAGATGAGCCACGACGTCCGAGGGCGGAGCCGGCACGGGGAACTCGATCTCGATCAACTCGTCGAGCTTCAGCCCGGTTTGGGTCGCCTGATGCCGGAGGTCGGTCGACGCTACTGGGTCCTCTACCATGCGGCCCACGGCGGGAACTGGGGCCTGGCGGCTTATCAGCTGCGTCAGATTGTCCATCTCTTCCGGATCGGTTCGACTACCCGCCCGAAGCGGGCGGCGATGATGGAGTCCTACCGTCAGGAGATCTTCGAACCGCTGGCTGCGGCGATCGAGGCGGGAGACCTTCTGGCCTTCGACCGGATCTATGAAGAAGGCATTCGAAGCGCCGACCGCTTCCACGCAGCCACGAACCACCCGGAGATCCGCTGGCGGTTGCCCGCCGCTCCCCCTCCCGATCTCGATCTGGGTCCGACTCCGGCGCGCTGAGGCCCGGATCCAGCGGTCATCTCCAACCATCCCCATGCCTCGCCGCCGCCTTCGCCCAATCGAGATCCGAGAGGCCGAGAGCGTTTTCGGTCCGGAGATCGCTTACGGGCGGATCTGGATTCACGAGCACGCCCGGTGGCCGGACTGGATCGCACGGGTCGGATCGGCTCTGACCGGAAGACGGCCGCCCGTTGGGGGCAACTCGATCACGATCGGAGAGTGGGTCTACTTCCCTCATCCGCTTCGGACCGAGGCGGCGCACCTGGAGTCGGGGATCTTCGGCGATATGGCCTGGCTTCTCCACGAGCTCACCCATGTCTGGCAGTATCGACAGCGCGGTTTCCGCTACATTTTCGACGCAGCGCGCGAGCAGATCCGCCTGGGGAGAACCGCCTACGCGTATCGCGGCGCGGATGGACTACGGGAGGCGACCGCCCGCCACGCGAGCCTCGCCGACTTCAATCCGGAGCAACAGGGGGAGATCGTGCGCGACTACTATCTCCGAGCGAAGATGGGGCTGGACATTGCCGCCTGGGAGCCGTTCATCGCCGAACTGCGAGTGAGCTAGGCTGTGGCAACAGGGCGGCACCTCGCCTCCGATCCAGCGAACTAGCCGCCACCGAGCGAATGGTTATGGAACGAAGGAATCGGCTACGTCCCGGGCTGAAAGGGGCTCACTCGGCACGGACTGCATATCCACGGAAATGGCGGAAAGCAGGAGCTGGAATCCCAGGATGACCGGCAGGGTCGCCAAGATCACGGTTCCGGTGGGCGCCGGGACCCCCAACTGACTGTATTGGATCCACTTGGTGGCACCGAAGAGACCACCGAAGGCCAACATCGGAATCCCGCCCAGGAGGAATACGGCGGCCATCGAGAACTCATGAATGAAATGCTTGAGAAGGATCCGCCGCACAAAGGACCGTACCAACTTCGGGGGGAATTCGAGCAGCACGCGTCCAATGGACAAGCTCGAAACCTCACCGGCGTAGCGTGCCGGCATTGACACGTCATGAACTACCCCGCCGGCCAGGTAGAGCTGAGCCAAGAGCGAGATCTCGAAGAAGTAGCCCCGGTCCAACTCCTCCAACGAAAGCTGTCGAAGAGCTTCGCCTGTAATGGCAACGAAGCCATTGGTCGGATCGAAGCAATCCCAGTAGCCGGTGGCC
>DATIPT010000157.1:0-1886 GCA_035471625.1 Anaerolineales bacterium | reverse complement strand
GCAGCGTCGGGGTCGACTGACCGGCGCGCCAGGCAACCAGCAACGCCACGGGAACAGCCAGGATGACTACGACCAGCCCCCAGCGGGCCGCCGTCTCGGAGGTCAGCCGGCGAAGACCCACAGCATCCCCGAAACCAGGGCGAGACAGAAGGCGCCGACCGGGGCCGCCGCCAGCAGTCCGCCGTTGTGGCGCTGGACCACGCGGACGGAGCGGTAGATCGTCCACGCGAGCCCGCCGGAGAGCACGACGACCAGCGGCCAGACTCCGAGCGGGATCGGCGTCCACGGGATCGCGTTCCCGCCGAGCAGATTCCATCCGAGGCTGAGCGGGTCGGCGAGGGCCGGAGCGAGGTAGGCGAGGTTCGCCAGGACGAAGGCCAGGCTGAACGCGACCCAGGCGGCGATCCCCAACGGGACGAGCGCCGACGTGAACGATCGGGCCCAGGTGAGATCGGTCCATCGACGGTGTTCCGGCCGGCCGATCGCGGTCGCCAGGAAGAAGGACCCGGGGATCACGACGACGGCGATCAGAAGAAAGGCGGCGGCATACCCGAACCAGGCGGCCGAGCCGACGTCCAGCGCGGCGCGCCGCAGCGCCGTCGAGGGTCCGAGCAGGACCAGGGCGTAGATCAGGGCGCTTCCGAGCAAGAGCAGGCTCTTGAAGAGTTCATCGGTGCGGGGCGTCGCGGACCGGGCCAGATCGGCGCCGGGTGGGCGAAGGTTGACGGCGACGTTGTCGAGCGGGCAGGTGCGGAGGCATTCGAGACACACGCCGCACGAAAGGTTGGTCGAGAGCGAACCGGGAAAGACGAGCCACGGGCAGCCGTAGCCGCGCTCGTTCCCGGTATAGCAGGTCTTCGTCGTGTGCCCGGCACATACAAGCGGATCGCGCACCCGGACTTCGACCGGCGCCGCCTGGCTGTAGAGACCGACGAATCCGCCGATCGGGCAGACGTAGCGGCAGAAGGCCCGACGCTCGAAGACCATGCTCAGGACGATGGCGAGCAAGACCAAACCGACGAGGAGCGCCGCTGTCAGGCGGGGATCGGTCAGGATCGGAACACTGAACAGCGCCACGCCGAGGAAGGCGGCGTTCTGCACCCACATGCCGCGCAGACGGCGCGGCCATCGCAGGCCGAGGCCAAGGCCCCCCGGGCGCGGCCGGAGCAGGGCGCCGCGCTGGAGCCACTCGCCCGGCAGCGGAAGCGGGCAGACCCCGCACCACAATCGTCCGAAGAAAGGGACGGCGAACAGCATCAACGCCGCCCACCACGCGATCCACACGCCCACTGTCGCCAGATTGCGGGATCCGGCGGCGGTCCCGAAGAGGCCGGCGGCGATGATCAGGAGGAATCCGGCGAGTGCAAGCAGTTGCACGGTGAGCTGGGGTCCGCGGGCCATGAGCAGGGCGCGCGCCCACGGGATGCGGGTGACATCGATCCGGTTCATGGCGCGGCGGAGGTGGACGCCCGATGGCGAGACCACGCGAAGACCGCGCCGACGACCGCTGCCGCGAAGGCGAGGAGGAGCGCCGGCGGGAAGGAACTGGAACCGACCTGCAACCGACCCGTCATAAACGGATGCAGGGAGCCGCACGGGACGGAGCATCGGAAGCGGAAGATCCCCGGGCGGTCTGCGGTGAAAGTCACGCTGGCCGTCTGCCCGGGGTCGGCGACCAGCTCGAGATCGTAGCCCTCGAGATGAAGGCCGTGAACGTAGTCCGTCGATCGCAGGGTCAGGCTGACGGTGTCGCCCTCGGCAACTTCGAGGCGCGCCGGCGAGAAGGCAAACGCTCCCGCCTCGATCACGATCGAGACGGGCTCAGCGCCCGGTGCCAGCACCGGATGAGGCGGCCCCAGGAGCCAGCCGACCAGCGCCATGGGAAC
>DATIPT010000156.1:0-19158 GCA_035471625.1 Anaerolineales bacterium | reverse complement strand
CACAAGGTCCGCCGTCCCGGCGCGATCCCCACAAGATCTGCGAGGGGTGCCGAAGGGCATCCACCAATCCAAGTAGGCAACTGCCGGGCGGACACCTTCTATCAAGCTGGAGGGCCGGACATACGGCACCGTCTCAAGAGGACGACTCTGTAGGGACACCGGCATCGACACTTTCCAGCGCTACTCGTTGAACAACTCTCCGACCGAGCGCCCCTCATGGGCGCGCAGGATGACCTCGCCTAGCAGGCTCGCCACCGAGAGCACCGTCATGTTCGGCAAGCGCTTCTCCGGCGGGATCGGCAGGGTGTTTGTCGTCACGATCTCGCGGAAGCCGGTCTCACGGAGCCGGTCGACCGCCTGGGCCACGAGCGCGGCATGGCTAAACGAGAGGTAGACGTCCCGGGCGCCATGGTCGCGGACGATTTTCGCCGCCTCGCAGGCCGAACCGGCCGTCAGGACCTCGTCATCGACCAGGATCACATCCCTGCCCTCCACTTCCCCGATGACGGTCCACGCTTCCGCCCGGCCGTCGTTGCCGGTCCGGCGCTTCTCGACGAAGGCCAGCGGCACATGCAGTTTGGCGGCGAAGTTGCGGCCCTTCTTGGCGAAACCCAGGTCGGTCGAGGCCACCACAGCGTTCTTGAGCTTCATATCAACGAAATGGTCGGACAGCATGTGAAACGCAGTCAAGACGTCACCGGGAATAGAGAAGAATCCCTGGATCTGGCCGGCATGCAGATCGATCGTGATATACCGGTCGGCGCCGGCGACCTCGATCATGTCAGCCACCAACCGAGCCGTGATCGGGACCCGCGGCTGGTCCTTCTTGTCGGACCGCGCGTAGGCCATGTAGGGGATCACCGCCGTGATCCTCCCGGCCGAGTCGCGCTTCAGGCAGTCCAGCATGATCAGCATTTCCATCAGGTTGCGATGAACCGGCGGACCCATGGACTGGATCAGGTAGACGTCTTGACCGCGGACGCTCCCATGCAAGCGCACAAAGATGTTCTCGTTGGGGAACTCGACCCGGTCGTATCCGCTCAACGGGACCGAGAGGTAGTCGCTGATTTCATGGGCCAATTCCTGGCATCCGGACCCGGCAAAGAGCTTGATATCGCCGTAGATGTGCATCCCGGTTGACTTGGCCATCCTGCGCTCCTTCCGCTCGTCCCCGCCTGGGCGGGGGCCGCAAAGGCCTAGGATCTACCCCCGTCCCTGGACCAACTCCTTGGCCGCTTGGGCCGGCGTCTGACGGCGCGTCCTCACCGATTCCAAGGCCGCCTCGAACCGGCCGTCATCCAACCCGCTCCGGAACTGAGACGTCAGAAGATAGCTGAGCTCGGCTTCTAGTCGGGTCGCCGCCCGCGCCGAACGCCGGGCGAGGCCCTCGCCACTGTCATCCAGGTACCGCTGGTGGGCCTCGATCCATTCCATCAAGTCGGCGATCCCCTCTCCTGTTTCGGCCGAAGCGGCCGCGACCGGCGTCGGCCAGGCATCGTTTCCCGGACTGGCGAGTTCCAGGGAGGCGCGCAGTGCCCGCTCGGTCAGCTGCGCGTTGGGGAGATCCGCCTTGTTGACCACGAGAACATCGGCGATCTCGAGGATTCCGGCCTTGATCGCCTGGACCTCATCGCCCATCCCCGGGGCCTCCACGACCACCGTCGTATCGGCCAGCCGCGCGATATCGACTTCGGCTTGGCCTGCGCCGACGGTCTCAATGAAGATTCGGCGATACCCTGCGGCGTCAAGCGCTTCAACCACCGCTTCGGTGCGACGGCTCAGTCCACCCAGCGCCCCTCGGCTGGCCATCGACCGGATGAAGACGCCCGGGTCCCCGGCTAGGTCGTGCATCCGGATCCGGTCCCCGAGGATCGCGCCTCCGGTGAAGGGGCTGCTGGGATCGACGGCGACGACCGCTACCCTCTCGGGGCGGTGGATCCGGCACCAGCGCACCAACTGGTTGACGAGAGTGGACTTTCCACAGCCCGGAGGACCGGTGATGCCAACGCGGTGTGCGTTCCCGGAATGCGGAAAGAGGATCTGGAGAGTGTCTTCGCCTCGGGGGTCTTCTTCTTCGAGCCAGGTCAGGAGGCGGGCGAGGGCCAGACGGTCACCATTGCGGACGTCGTCGGCCAGGCTCATGACTCCCGCTCAGCCAGCACGCGCCGAGGCGGCGACGGCCTCACGGACCGCCAAGACGATGTCGCCGGTATTGGCCCCCGGGCCAAAGATCGCCGCCACCCCACCCTGCTTCAAGACCGGGATGTCCTCATCGGGGACGATCCCGCCGATCAGCACCGCCACGTGGGATTGGCCCTGTGCCCGCAGCAGCTCGATCACGCGCGGCACCAACGCCATATGGGCTCCGGAGAGGATCGACAATCCAACCGCGTCGACATCTTCCTGCAGGGCGCTCTCGGCGATCATCTCCGGGGTCTGACGGAGGCCGGTGTAGATGACCTCCATCCCTGCGTCGCGCAGGGCGCGGGCGATCACCTTGGCACCCCGGTCGTGACCGTCCAATCCGGGTTTGGCGATGAGAACGCGCAGGGTCTTGGCCATCGTCGTGGGTCTCAGGCCGCAGGGTGTTGGGATTATACAACAGGCGGTGCGTCCGAGGCCGCACCGGGATGCGTTGCGAAGGCCGCGCCGCCCGCTTCCGGATCAGTCCAAGTGGGGCGCGACCAACTCCAGGATCCGTTTCTTGCTCTGGAACCCTTGCAGGCGCGCCACCATTTCACCGTCGCGGAACAGGATCAGGGTCGGGAGCCCAAGAACCCCGAAGCGCGTCGTCGTATCGACGTTCACATCGGCGTCCACATGGACCACCTTCGCCTTTCCCTTCCACTCGCCCGCCAACTCCTCCACGATCGGATCCAATTGACGGCACGGATGGCACCACTCAGCCCCGAAATCCACCAGGACCGGTCGGTCAGACTGGAGGACTTCGGTGTCAAACGTCGCATCCACGACCTCTGGCAGCTTCCCCACGCCGCGTCCCACCTTTCCAGCACTTCGGAGCGCCAATCCTAGCCTCCCCCACAACCCGTGTCAAACCGGTGCGGGTTCTTGACGCTCACACCCCCGGGTGGTATCATCCTTCATCTTGCCGTTAGCACTCTCGATGCTCGAGTGCTAAGGCGTGGTGTGAGGCAATGGGAACCGAACTTAGCGAGCGCCAGGGGATGATCCTGGGGCTCATCATCCATGAGTACGTGGATACCGGGGAGCCGATTGGGTCGAAGGCACTCCTGTCGCGGTATGACATCGGGGTCAGCTCGGCAACCATCCGCAATGAAATGGCCGCCCTTACCCGGGCCGGCCTATTGCGGCAGGTTCACACATCCGGCGGCCGGATGCCGACCGAGGAAGGCTACCGGTTCTTCGTCCGCGGGTTGCTCGGGGAGACTGAGCTCCCATCGGATGAGAAACGCCTGATCAGCCACCAGTTCTACCAGGCCCGCGCCGACGTCGACGAGTGGGTCCGGCTGGCGGCCTCGGTGCTCGCCCAGCAGTCACAGGCGGCCGCCCTGGTGACCGCCCCCCACGCGACCCGGGCGATCTTCAAACACATCGAACTGATCGCCACCCACGGTCGGCAGGTCCTGCTGGTCCTGGTCCTGCAAGGCGGCGAGGTCCGGCAACACGTCCTGAGCCTGACCGAGCCGGTCGACCAAGTGCGGCTTTCGGAGCTGGCCGAACGGATCAACGCCGCGGCGCACGGTCGAGATGCGGACGGCGTCGCCTCCCTGGTCCCTTCCTTCGACACGCTCGGGGAGGAAGTCCTCCGGCTCATCTCAGATACGTTGTCGCGCGCCGACGCCCTCGCTGCGGGGGAGATCCACCGCGACGGTTTGGCCAACGTCCTCGAGCATCCGGATTTCACCCACTCCGACGCCGCCCGCCACGCGCTTCGGCTGCTCGACGAGCAGACGTTCCTGCAGGAACTCCTCTCCAGAGTTCTGACTCCGGCGATCGGAAACGTCCAGGTCGTCATTGGCGGTGAGGGCGCCTGGGACGACCTGCGCGATTGCTCGATCGTCCTGGCCCGCTACGGCGCCGACGGGTTCGCCACGGGCGCCCTGGGCGTCCTCGGCCCGACCCGGATGGCCTATGGGCGGACGATTTCGACCGTCCGGTATGTTTCCGGCTTGATGAGCGAACTGGTCGTTGATGCCTTTGCCACCTGAACCAAGCCCTTGATCGAGGCGCATTCGTGAGCAAACCTGACAGGAAATCCAACGAAGATCAACCGCCGGTGTCGCCGCTCGAGGAGGAGATGGCCGACGCCGTCCTCCCGGAGGAAGGTGCGGCGCCGTCGCCCTCGGAGGCCGAACTCGAAGCGGCTTCGATCTTCACCGAGGACACCCCGCCGGAGCCCGATGCTCCGGAGGCCCCGGCGGTCTCCGCCGAGGCGGCGGCCGAACTGGAGGCCCTGCGCACCCAAGCCGACGAGTACCTGGACGGCTGGCAGCGCGCCCGGGCCGAGTTCGCCAACTACAAGAAGCGAATCGAGCGCGAGCAGGAGGAGGCACGCACCCGGACGACCGCGGCGGTCATCACAAAGATCCTCCCGATCGCCGACGACCTCGAACGCGCCCTGCGCGAACGTCCTAACACATCCGAGGCCGGCTCCTGGGCCGAGGGCATAGAGCTCATCCACCGCAAGCTGACCGCCTTGCTCGACGCCGAGGGGGTCGAGCGGATCCCGGCCGAAGGGGAGCCCTTCAACCCGGAGCTGCATGAGGCCGTTACCTACGAGGCCAGCGACGATCACAACGAAGGTCAGGTCATTGAAGTCATCCAGCAGGGATACCGCCTCGGGGAGCGCGTCTTGCGCCCGGCCCGGGTGCGAGTCGCAAAGTAGGAGAAGCCATGGGAAAGATTATTGGAATCGACCTGGGGACGACCAACTCGGTCGTAGCCGTCATGGAAGGCGGCGAGCCGACGGTCATCGCATCCTCAGAAGGCGGGCGCCTGATCCCCTCGGTCGTCTCCGTCAATACCAAGACGGGGGAGCGCATGGTTGGCCAGGTCGCCCGGCGGCAGGCGATCGTCAATCCGGAGAATACGATCTTCTCAATCAAGCGCTTCATGGGGCGCAAGTTCTCCGATCCCGAAGTCCAGCACGCGGTTTCGCTGGTACCGTACAAGGTCTCGGCGGCGGCGAACGGCGACGTCCGGGTGACCTTGGCGGGCAAGGAGTACTCGCCTCCGGAGATCTCGGCGATGATCCTGGCCAAGATCAAGGCCGATGCCGAAGCGTACTTGGGCGAATCGGTAACGCAGGCGGTCATCACCGTCCCTGCCTACTTCAACGACTCGCAACGCAACGCCACCAAGGACTCGGGCCGCATCGCCGGCCTCGAGGTGCTACGCATCATCAATGAGCCGACGGCTTCGTCGCTGGCCTACGGTCTCGACAAGAAGGCCGAGCAGACGATCGCAGTCTACGACCTTGGCGGCGGCACCTTCGACATTTCCATCCTCGACGTCGGCGAAGGCGTCTTCGAGGTCAAGGCGACCAATGGCGATACCTACCTGGGCGGCGACGACTTCGACCAGCGTCTGATCGACTGGATCGCCGATGAATTCCAGCGCGACCAGGGAGTCGATCTGCGCAAGGACCGCCAGGCCCTCCAGCGTCTCAAGGAAGCGGCCGAAAAGGCCAAGATCGAACTCTCCACCGTCAGCCAGACCGAGGTCAATCTTCCCTTCGTCACCGCCGACGCGACTGGACCGAAGCACCTGAACCTGAGCGTCTCCCGGTCGAAGCTGGAGCAGCTGACCGAAGACCTCATCGATCGTTCGATCGGACCCTGCCGCCAGGCCCTGCAAGACGCCGACCTCCAGGCGGGCGATATCCATGAGGTGATTCTCGTCGGCGGCATGACCCGCATGCCGGCCGTCCAGGCGGCCGTGCGCAAGATCTTCGGGCGCGAGCCCCACAAGGGAGTCAACCCGGACGAGGTCGTCGCCGTGGGCGCGGCCATCCAGGCCGGCGTCCTGGGCGGCGAAGTCAAGGACATCCTGTTGCTCGACGTCACCCCCCTGACCCTCTCGATCGAGACTCTCGGGGGCGTGGCGACCGCCCTGATCGAACGCAACACCACGATCCCAACGCGCAAGAGCCAGATCTTCTCGACGGCGTCCGACAACCAGCGCGAGGTCGAGATCCACGTGGTCCAGGGCGAGCGGCCCTTCGCCGCCGACAACAAGTCCTTGGGCAAGTTCAATCTCGATGGGATCCCTCCCGCGCCACGCGGCATCCCCCAGATCGAGGTCACCTTCGACATCGACGCCGACGGGATCCTGAACGTCAACGCCACGGACAAGGCAACCGGTCGAAGCCAGCACATCCGAATCACCGCCTCCTCAGGACTTTCCGAGGACGAGGTCAGCCGGATGCGCCAGGAGGCGGAATCGCACGCCGACGATGACCGCAAGCGACGTGATCTGGTCGAAGCGCGCAACGCCGCCGACAACGCCGTCTACAGCGCCGAGAAGGCGCTGCGCGAGGCCGGCGACCGGATCCAGGCCCCGGTGCGCACCAACGTCGAGACGCGCATCCAGACCGTACGCGAGAAGCTCGACAGCCAGGACGCCACCGCCCTACGCCAGGCGACCCAGGATTTGATGGAAGCGATGCAGGCGATCGGCGCTGCGATGTACGAGGGGCCAAGCGTCGGCGGTTCGGGCGAAGCACCGAGCGGTCCGGGCGGCGGCGAAGGCCCCGAGGATGTGGTCGACGGTGAGTTCAAGGAAGCCTGATCCGTCGGGCGCGGCCGGGCGGGACTGACCCGCGGCCTCCGTTCGCATGTCCACCAAGCGCGACTACTACGAAACCCTCGGCGTCGGGCGAAACGCCTCGACCGACGACCTCCGTCGCGCCTATCGCCGTCTGGCCAAGCAGTACCATCCCGACGTCAACAAGGACGACGGCGCCGCCGATCGCTTCAAGGAGATCAACGAGGCGTACGCGATCCTCTCCGACGACGAACGCCGCGCCGCGTACGACCGGTTCGGCCACTCCGGGGTCCAGGGGTACTCCACGGACTTCGGCTTCGCCGACATTTTCGAGGAGTTCTTCGGGTTCGCCACCGGAGGCCGGCGAAGCCGGCGCGCCCCGCGACGCGGCGCCGATCTGCGCTACGACCTGACCCTCGAATTCGACGAAGCGATGACCGGCGTCGAGAAGCAGATCGACTTCTCTCGCCTGGAGGTGTGTTCGGCCTGCCAGGGTAGCGGCGCCGAGCCGGGGACGTCCCCGGTGCGGTGCGCGACCTGCAACGGCGCCGGCGAGGTCCGCCAGGTCCGTCAGACCTTCCTCGGATCGATGGTTAATGTTGGAACCTGCCCGACGTGCTCCGGCTCCGGCGAGACCATCGCCACGCCGTGCCGGGCGTGCGGCGGGCGCGGGCTTGTCCGCAATCGGGTCGAACGGATCGTCCCAATTCCGGCCGGGGTCGACGAAGGGACCCAGGTCCGGCTGGCGGGCGAAGGCGAGCCCGGGGCCAACGGGGGCCCGCACGGGAACCTGTACATCGTCGTGCACGTCAAGCCGCACCGCTACTTCCGACGGCGCGGCGATGACATCCTTCTCGATGTAGGGATCAACGTTGCCCAAGCGACGCTGGGGGCGCACATCACCGTCCCAACGATCGACGGCGACGAGACGATTGCGATCGCCGCCGGAACCCAGCCAGGCAAGGTCATCCGCCTGCGCGGCAAGGGCGCACCGCACGTGCAACGCGGCGGCAGGGGCGATCAGATGGTCGTGGTATCCGTCGAGATCCCCAGGTCGCTGAGCCCCGATCAGAAGGAGCTTTTCGAGAAACTCGGCGAGACGATGGGGAACGGGGTCATACCCCAGGAGCGTGGGTTCCTGGACCGCCTCAAGGATTTCCTCGGAGGCGCCCCCGAGTGAGGTGGCGTTCCGTCTCCCTGACGGTCGAGCCGGAACTCGCCGAAGCGGTGGCCGACGTCCTGGGGAGGATCACGAAGTCGGGAGCGGCCGTCTCAGCGGGACCCCTCCCAGACGCTTCCGCCCCGCTGACCGTCCAGGCCTTCTACCCCGACGACAACGATGCCAAGCGAACGGAGCAGGCGATCCGCGAGGCGGTCTGGCACCTTTCCCAGGTCCGCCCTCTGCCCGAACCCGCCTTTCAGGTACTCGACGAAGAAGACTGGGCCGAGGCCTGGAAAGCTCACTACCACCCGCTTCCCATCGGAGACCGGCTGGTCATCATCCCGGCCTGGGAGCGGATCGATCCCGGAAAGCGCATCCCCGTGTTCCTGGATCCGGGCATGGCGTTCGGCACCGGCGCGCATCCGACGACGCGCCTTTGTCTTCTGGCGATCGAACAACGCCTGCAGCCTGGCGCCGTCGTGGTTGATCTGGGTTGCGGCTCGGGCATCCTGTCGGTTGCGGCGGCGCGCCTCGGAGCATTGCGTGTGCTGGCCTGCGACATCGACCCCGTTGCGGTCACGGCTACCCAGCGCAGCGCGCGGGCGAACGACGTCGACGATCGAGTGGAGGCCTATCTCGGCTCGCTTCCGGAAACGCTCGCCCGATTGGAGTCTATCGGCCTCAGAGCCGACATCCTCGTCGCCAACATCCTCGCCGCCGTGGTCACACGCTTGCTGGGAACCGGGCTGGCGCAAGTCCTTGCCGAGGATGGGTTGCTCGTCGCCTCGGGGATCCTGGCGGATCAGGCCGAAGACGTCATCCGGGCCGCCGAGGCGAGCGGCCTCAAGCTCGAGAGGGCAGACGCCGACGGCGATTGGCGGGCACTTCGCCTGACAAAGAAAAGCGCCGCCCCACCCAGGGGGCGGCGCTACTGATGACTGCACCGCGAGGCTTGGTCTAGGTAGTCTCGGTCGGTTGAGTCGGGCGTCGGCGTTGCCGGTAGGTGATCCGGCCTTTCGTCAAATCATAGGGCGAGAGCTCGACCTTCACCCGATCCCCCAAGAGGATCCGGATGTAATACTTCCGCATCTTCCCGGAGAGATAGGCCAGCACCGTATGATCGTTGTCGAGCCGCACCCGGAATTGCGTCGCCGGGAGCGCCTCGATCACCGTGCCTTCAACCTCGATCTTCTCTTCCTGCTTTGCCATCCAAGCCTCTGGGAGGCCCGCTGACCTCCCCTCAAGAACTATCCTTCTCGGCCGTACGACATCTTGCGCTGACGGCGCTTGGCCCGTCGGATCGCCTTCTTGCGCTGGATCCGACGCAACTCACTCTTGGAGATGAACCAGCGCTTGCGGCGAACGGTGCTCAGGATGCCGCTCTTGGCAACCTTCTTGCGAAAGCGCTTCAGAAGCATGTCCTGAGATTCATTCGGCCGCAGAATAACCGTTGTCAAAGGAACTCACCTCCCTTCGGGATTCATTGCCGCACCTGGGGAGGCTCCCGCAGGAGCTCCAACCCGATGCGCTCTCTCTCTGGCTCGAACGAAGACACCCGGACCTGGAAGCGATCCCCTTCCGCGGGGACATTTCCGTCGGGCCAGGGGAGGCGCGAAACCAGGCCCCCATCCAAAGACACAAACACGTCCCCTCGGTCGAGGCGCACGACCGTCGCCTCCAGGCTCTGGCCAGTCGCGATCGTCTCGGCGGCCTTCACCCAGGGGCTCGGCTGCAGCCGCTTGAGGCTCAGGCTGATGCGGTTCGCCTGACGGTCGAGGCGAACCACCATCGCCTCGACTTCCTGCCCCTCCCGGACCACATCGCCTGCGCTGACGACGTGCGACCAGCTCAATTCCGAGATGTGGATCAACCCGTCGGCGCCGCCGATGTCGACAAAAGCGCCGAAGTCCCGAACGCTCGTGACCACACCCTTGCGGACTTCGCCTTCCCGCAAGGTTTCGAGGACCTTGGCCTTGCGGTCCTGGCGCCATGCCCGCACGGCTTTCCGTTCAGAGAGAACCAGGCGTCGTCGCTGCGGATCGACTTCGATGACTCGCAACGGCAGCGCCCGACCGACCCGCCTTTCCAGGGCCCGAATCCGCTCGGCATCTTCGACACCTCGCGGGGCTTCCGCCAGCTGAGAGATCGGGACGAAGCCGCGAAGCTTCCCGAAGGGGACCACCAGGCCTCCGCGATTAGCGGCGGCCACGACCCCCTCAAAGATCTCCCCGCTCTCCAGATGGGCCTCCGCCCGTGCCCAATCGCCACTATCATGGGCCTGAGAAAGCGAGACGACCAGGTCGCCTTCGGCATCGAGCGGCGAGACCACCATCACCTTGACTGCATCTCCGACCTTTGGGGCCTGGGCGCCATCCCCAAGTCGGCGGAGATCCTCGGCCAGCACGATCCCTTCCCGCTTCAAGCCGACGTCGACCACCAGGCCGCGGCCATCGGAGGCGATGATGTGCCCAGACAGAACGTCTCCCCGCCGCGGATGGGCGAAGGCGTTCGATTCCTCCAACAGGGCCGAGAGATCCTCGTGCGGCGTCGTCATCATTCTCCGGAAAACGAAAACCTGGCCGTCCGCTTGCGCTCGACCAGGTGCTGGCATTCAGGTCGACACGAGGGTGCAAAGCCGGGTCGGTTTACCTGATGCACTACCTCCAAGTTCTTCGGGCGGACAAACCTGGAACAGCGCAAGCGCGCCGACATTATAGCGGTCGCCCTGGGGAAAGTCAAACTTGGAGACCCCCCTCCTTGGGGTGGCCGAAACGGATCCCCCCAGGTCGGGGGCCCGGGATCACCCATGGCTCGGGCCGGACCTCGGCCATTGCTGACCCCCCGTGGGGGGCAATTTGTCTAGACAAGTACGGGGGTCAGGATTCGGGCTGGTCGAGCAGGACCTTGTCCGGATCTCGGCCGCCCTCCCACGGGTACACGATGTAGGCGTCGGTCGTTGCAGCGTAGAAGTCCGGGCGCGCCGAGCCGAAGAGGTTGCGGTATGGATTGAAATGCAGGACGCACGTCGAGGCCGTACCACCGGCAGCCTGGACGCGGTTCTTGACCGCCGTGATCGTGCGACCGGACCCCCACACGTCATCGACGACGAGGGCGGCTTTGCCCGCCAGTTGAGCGTCCTCGGGGAACTGAATGAACTGAGGCCAGGCCAGCAGCTTGGAGGCTTCCCGCCGTGCCTCGTACGGAAAGTCGACCGAGGCCGTGAGGACGTTCTCGATCCCGAGCAGTTCGGCCAGGATCCCACCGGGGATGATCCCGCCGCGAGTCACCAGGATCATCGCCTCGAACGAAGTCGTGAACTGCGGGATCAAGTGGGCGATGAGCCGATCGACGTCATTCCAGGTAAGCCGCTCTCTTCGCAAGGCCATCCTCACATCCCGACAGAATCATAGCATCGGCTTGCGGATTCAACGCCATGCCGGTGGCGCGCGGTTCACCTAGCCCTCCGGCTCCGGGCCCAGGGGTTCGGCAAGAAGCATGAAGGAGGCGCCTGCCACCCGGGTCAGGATGAGGATCCCTTCGCGCCCGCCGCGCAGCTTGAGCCGGCGCTCGATCGCCTCCGGTTCGACCGGAGAGCCGCGCCGCTTGATCGTCAGGCGGCCGATGTCGGCCTCGGCCAACATCCCCTGAAGCGACTTGAGCCGGAACGGAGCGGCCTGCCGGATCTGAAAGGTCCGACCGAAGGGCGTCGTGACGGGGTCATCCAGTGTGAGATATCCGATCCCGGGGGAAACCAGCCGCGCCCCGAGGGACGCACCCAGCATGCCAACCAGCCCAGCTCGCATCACGGCCGGATCCGGCTCGCACAGGTACGCGCCCAGCGGCCCGACCGTCAACTCCGGTGGATCCCCCTCCAGGCTCAAGCCTGCGGGAAGGATCGTGGCTCGAATGGAACCTCGCCGGAGCGAGCCGAACCAGAGTGTCGCTTCTTTGAGCTCGCCATCCAGGGAGATGAACTCCACCTCACACGGAAGGGCGCGGAGTTCCTCGAGATCGACGGCCGGGCTAACCTTGACCGCCATCGCCTCGAGCTCGGGGAGCCAGCCGAGCAAAGCCGAAAGAGGCGGTGCGCTCAACTCGGTCCGGCGCGTCCGCCGTCCCTCTCGGCGCCGGGAAGGGTCGGCGAACGCTGCCGTCCCCGGCGGGACCCGCAGGAATGGAAGGCGGACATCAGCGCACACGAGATCGATGCGCGGGCCCAGTGCCCGCCGGCGGGCATTCGCCCCGAGGATCTCGAGCCGGCGGACGTCAAGGTCTGCCGCAAGGACAGGCGCGTGGGCCGCCAGGGCCAAGGCGTCGCCCCCGATCCCGCAACCCAGGTCGAGGACCCGCTTGAAACCACTGAATCGCCGGGCGCGATGCCGGGCTACAGGCTCGGGCGTCGCCTGTTCGAGGCCCTCTTTGGTGAAGAACAGGTCACTGGAAGAAACAAACTTGGCGGCGGCGCGTCGGCGGAGGATCGTCTGGTCGACCGCCGCCCGGGCCAACGACTCAGGAACCTTGGACGCCAGCCGTTGAACGGCCCGCAGGAAGTCGGGCTCGAGATCCAGAACCGTCTCGGCCTCCGCCAGGGCTTGCTCACCGGCTGGCGACTGGAGCTGTCTCAGCTGCTCGGACGTGAGCACGGCGAGCGGGCCGGGCGCCCTCGAAGGTCAGGCTACTCCGGGAGGAGCTGGGAGACCAGGTCGAGGAACTCCTCCCATTCCTCCGTGAAGAAGTGAACCGTCACGGTCCCCGTCTCGAGGTGGAAGGTCGTCTCGCCGTCGGGCTCATCCGACTTCCAGGCGACGTAGTTCTCCGTCTCGGCCAAGGTCGTGGTCGTGATCTTCGGCTCTTCAGACATGGATTCCCTCTCCGGGTCGATGGCGTTGGCCGGTCCGTTCCAGACGGCCTAGCCAGAACCTTTCGGCGGCTCATCCAGGATCCCGTCGATCGGCGGATCCCAGGGATTCTGGTCGAAGATCTTCCGCTGCACGTAGCGGCCGAGGAAGATCAGCGTCGCTGTCGTCGGCGCCGAAAGCAGGATCCCCAGGATCCCGGCCAAAGAGGCGCCGATCACGGCAGCGATCAGCACCACCACCGGATTCAGCCGGAGGGCCGTGCCCAGAATCCGCGGCACCAGCAAGTTGTTCTCCAGTTGCTGAACGACGATGAAGAACGCGATGACAATCAGCGTGAACACCCACGGCTGGAGGCCCCACCAGTTCGACCCCTGGAAGAACGCTACCAGGGCGGCGATCCCCCCGGCGACGACCGGGCCGACGAGCGGGATAAACTCGAGCAACCCCGAGACCAACCCCAGGACGAGCGCGTTGCTGACGCCGAGGATGCTCAGGCCGATCGTCACCACCACGGCGATGACCAGGCCGAGCACGATCTGTCCCCGCAGGAAGGCGGCCCAGACGCGGTCCAATCCCCGACGAAGCCGATTCCAGTCGTACTCGAAGCCCGGGATCACCGAACGTTTCCAGGTCGCGTTCAGCACAAGCTGGTCGAGGGTCAGGTAGTATGCGGCCGCCAGCACAAAGACGGTCCGGGCGATCGACTCGATGGCGCCGCCGGCGATCACCGTGACCCATCCGCTCATCTCCCCGAGAATGGGCCGAACGTACACCACGGCCTGATCGGCCAGAGAAGCCAGATCCAAGCCGGCCAGGTCCAGGCGGAAAGGACCCAGGACCAGGATCTGGCCGCTCAGCGACTCGAGCATTTCCGGGATGTCGAGCAGGATCACCTGGACCGTCCGGACAAGAGATTGTGTCTCTTGGGCGAGGGCAAAACCGGCGACCGTGAACGCCACGATCAGCAGGACGATCAGCGTCAGGAACACCAGATGGGCCGCCGCTCTCCAAGACAGGCGAGTCCGGGTGTCCAGGATCCGGACCAAAGGGGATGCCAGGAAGGAGACGATCCCGGCGACGATGAGGAGTTGGATCAGGCTGCTGAACCGGAAAATCAGTGCACCCGCCACAACGATCACCGTCAGGCCGATCAGCAGCTTGGCGGAGGCCGTCCAGCGGGGCGACAGGCCCCGGCCGGCCGGCGGTCCCGGCGCGGCTTCGGTGCGCTCACCCGACAAGGAGGGTTTTGGGGGAACCGGGTCAGTCCTCCGAGGCGCGGCTCGGGAGGCGGGGGCACGCTTGGTCGAACGCTTCATGGCCTCATGGACATCCCTCGGAGGTGCGGGTCGCGCCCGCCCTCCTTCGGCAGAGTAGCCGCATTGTACATGCCGCCCGGCGCCGAAACAAACCCTATTCTGCCTTCCTCACCTGCCATCCCAAGAGCGGCGAGCCCGTCCGGCGCGAAAGGCGGGCCGGAACCTTGCCCGGCCCGCCCGATTCACTTGAGCGGAGAACTCCTACCGGTTGCGATCGCCGCCGCGACCCCTGGGCGGACGCCCACGGTCTCGGCCTCGATCGCCGCCGGAGCCTTGTGGCCGGCGCCGGGCCCCGCCGCGATCCTTTTCGAGCGCTTCCTCGGGGGTCCACCCTTCGAGGACGGCCGTGCGCGACAGCCGGATGCGGCCGTCGCCGTCGATGTTGATCACCATCACCGTCAGCTCGTCGCCGACGCGGGCCACGTCTTCGACCTTCTCGACGCGCTGAGTATCCAGCTGGGAGATGTGGACCATGCCGTCGGTATTGGGCAGGATCTGGACGAAGGCGCCGAAATCCGTGACCCGAACCACTTTGCCGGTGTAGATCCGCCCGATGACCGCCTCCTCCGTAAGGCCGGAGATTCGATCGATCGCCTTCTTGGCCGATTCGCCGTCGACGGCCGAGACGAACACTGTGCCGTCGTCCTCGATGTCGATACGAGCGCCGGTCTCTTCCTGGATCCCTCGAATGACCTTCCCGCCGGGGCCGATGATGGCTCCGATCTTCTCCGGGTCGATCTTCAAGACAGTCATGCGGGGCGCATGGGGCTTGAGGTCCGGCCGCGGCGCCGGCATCGCCTGGTCGATCACATCGAGCACCGTCAGGCGCGCCTGACGGGCCTGATCGAGGGCCTCGGCCATGATCGACGAGGTCAGGCCTTTGATCTTGATGTCCATCTGCAAGGCCGTGATCCCCTTGCGGGTCCCGGCGACCTTGAAGTCCATGTCGCCCAGGTGATCCTCGGCGCCCTGGATATCCGTGAGGATCGTGTAGCGCGATTCATCCTTGACGAGCCCCATGGCGATGCCCGCCACCGGCGCCTTGATCGGCACCCCAGTATCGAGTAGAGCGAGCGTCGACCCGCATACAGAAGCCATCGAGGTCGAACCGTTCGAAGACAGCACTTCTGAAACCAGGCGCATCGTGTAGGGGAACTCGTCCTCGGGCGGCAGCACCGCCAGGATCGCCCGTTCCGCCAGGGCGCCGTGGCCGACTTCCCTCCGCGACGACCCGCGCAGCGGGCGAACCTCGCCAGTGGAGAACGGGGGGAAGTTGTAGTGGTGCATGTAGCGCTTCTCGTCCGCCGGCGAAAGCCCGTCGAGTTCCTGGCGCTCGCGCGGCGTGCCCAGCGTCGCCAGGGTCAGCACCTGGGTCTCTCCACGCGAGAACAGGCCGGAGCCATGCGCCCTCGGGCTCAATCCGACTTCGGCATGCAGGGCACGAAGGTCAGCCGGTCCCCTGCCGTCGGGTCGAACACCATCAGCGAGGATCCGCCGCCGGACCTCTTCCTTGTACAGGTCATTGAGGACCGACCGAATGGCGTGCTCCTCAAAGGCGCCCTCTCCAGCAAGGGCTTCGACCGCCTGATCTCCGAGCTCGCGTTGAAAATCGGCGTGCTCGTCGCGTGTGCGAGTGCGCCTCAGGCCCGCCGACATCTTGTCGCCAACCCACGCCCGGATGGCCCGGTCGGCGTCGGCATCCCGTTCGACGACGGCGTAGCTTGCCTTGGGCTTGCCCACCTCGGCCTGCATCTTCTCTTGCAGATCGATCACGGGTTGGATCGCCCGGTGGGCGGCTTCGAGAGCCGCGACCATGACCGATTCCTCGACCTCACCGGCTCCGCACTCGACCATCAGCAGGGCGTCCCGGGTTCCCGCCACCCGGAGGTCGAGATCCGAGCGGTCGATCTCGCTGTAGCTCGGGTTGAACACGAACTGGCCATCGATCCGACCGACGCGAACCGCCCCGACCGGTCCGCCGAACGGGATGTCGGAGATCATCAGGGCCATCGAGGCCCCGTTGATGCACAGGATATCGACCGGGGTCTCCCCGTCGGACGAGAGCGCATACAGGATCACCTGGACGTCGTTGCGCATGTCCTTGGGGAACAGCGGACGCAGGGGTCGATCCGTGAGGCGCGCGGTCAGAATCGCCGCCTCCGAGGGCCGACCCTCGCGGCGGAAGAACGACCCGGGGATGCGCCCCCCGGCGTACATCCGCTCTTCGTAGTCGACCGAAAGCGGGAAGAAGTCGATGCCTTCCCGGGGCGAGGAGCTCATCGTCGCCGCCGCGAGGATGAGCGTATCGCCCAGGCGAAGGGTTACGGCGCCGCCCGCCTGGAAGGCGAGCCGGCCCGTCTCGGCCGTGAAGGCCTTGCCCTCAATGACCGTCTGGAATTCTCTGGGTTCAGACATGGAAAGACCCTCCGCGCCACCATCCTGCGAGGGTCAGGGACTGGAGCGTGCCCACCCGGACGGTCCCCGGTGACCACGCTCCAATTCCCAACGCTCGACACGATCGGGCGCATTGAACGACCTCGGACCGCGCCGGGCGCGGCCCGTCAACCTCCATCGGCGACACGGGCGCGAGAGCCGGTCGTCCTGAGGCGCATCCAGTTGTTGTCCATGGTTCCGGGCTACTTGCGGCGGATGCCGAGTCGCTCCGTCAGGGCCAAGTAGGCGGCGGCGTCCTTCTTGCGCACATACGCCAGGTGTCGCCGTCGTTGCCCGACGAGCTTCAGCAGCCCACGCCGGGACGACTCATCGTGCTTGTTGGCCCGCAGGTGATCGGTCAACTGCTCGATGCGCTTCGTCAGGATGGCAATCTGGACTTCGGGTGAACCGGTGTCGGTGCCGTGCCTGTGAAAATCGTTGATGACTTGCGTCTTCTCTTCCTTCGTCAGTGCCATGACCTCTGCTCCTTGGGCAGGTCGCCCGTACGGCAGCCGAGACCGCCGTAGGGCCCAGTCGTATTGGAGCCGAGTATACCATGCGCTGCGGATCACCCCGGTGCGCTCAGGCGGAGGCTTCGCCGCAGGGCGTCTCGCTCCAGAGCGGGGAACGCCTCCAGCATCTGGCGCGCGATCCGGGTCGCTCCGGGACGGGCCTGCTCAATCTGGTCCACCAAGAACTGGGCGGTCTCGGGCGGGGAGCGGCGGGCAAGGGCCCGCACCAGGGCGACCTCCGCTCGCCAGGCTTCGCCTGCTTCAGGCGGCGTCATCCCCCCCAGCGCCTCGAAGGCACGCGGGAGCTCGCCGGCATCCATGTCGTCGATCGAAGCCTCCAGCGACCGCACACCAAGGATGACGACGGCACCGTGGCCGGAAGCCAGGTTCGCACCGGTCGCCTCCCAGAAGCGCTCAGGCGCCAGGCGGTGCACAATCCGCATCGGACCGCCTGCCAGACGTTCGAGAAGGGAGGCATCTCCGGCCGTCTGGGCCCAGGCCTCGACCCACGGTGGGAGATCCTCGGGCGGCTGGATCTCGAGCAGCGTGATCGCCACGAGGCGCGATTCCACGACCGGCCCCGTCCACAAGGCCTCGGCGGCCATGCCCGCTGCGAGACGGTCGTCGAGCGCGCGTGCGCGGAGCGCTGCTTCGACCGCGCGCAGCACCGGCGCCGGAACGCCGAGCGACGGGAGCACCCCCGCACCGCTGGCCGGCGTGGCCGGCCGGACTCGACTGGCGTAGAACTCGAAGAGATCGAGCACCCGATACCGAAGACGAGCGGGATCGCCGAACGCCGCGACGATGTCCTGGATCTGTCGATCCAGCCGAGCCTGGTCGATCGCCGGCAATCCAGACCTCAGTAGGCGCGCGCGAACACGGCCCGCTCGGTGCTGGGTTGCCCGCACCGGATGCAGGTGCCACGTCCGCTGGGCTGGTCGAGCGGAATGTTGCGGGTCGTCGCCTTCGTATCCTCCTGGATCGCGGCCTCGCAGTCCGGCTCGCCGCACCACCAGGCGATCGCCCATCCGCCCTTTACGACTTCCCTGAAGGACTCGAAGTCTTCGGGGGTGTGCGTGTTCGAATCTTGGAACGCCTTGGCGCGCGCAAAGAGCGAGGCATGGATGTCGGCCAGGGTATCGGCGACGGCGCGATCAAGGCCTTCCTGCGGGACGAAGGTGCGGCCCTCCTTGCCGGGACGATCCCGCCGCGCCAGGGCAACGGTCCCCTTGGCGACGTCCTTCGGACCGATTTCGATCCGCAACGGCACGCCGCGCATCTCGCCGTCGTGGAACTTGAAGCCCGGCGTCACGCCCTCTCGGTCATCGAAACGGACCCGGAAGCCGCGCAGTTGCTCCCGAACGCGCCCCGCCGCTTCGAGGACGACCTGGCGCTCCTCGTCCGTCCGGTGGATCGGCACCAGCAAGACCTGGTGAGGCGCCAACCGAGGCGGCAAGATCAGCCCCTGGTCGTCCCCGTGGACCATGATGATCGCCCCGATCATCCGGGTCGAGAGACCCCACGACGTCGTCCAGCAGTACTGCTGCTGATTCTCGCGGTCGAGGTAGCGGATCTCGAAGGCGCGAGCGAAGTTTTGTCCCAGGTTGTGCGACGTCGCCGCCTGTAGCGCGCGCGTATCGCCCATCATCGCTTCGATGCTGTAGGAGTCGACCGCCCCGGCGAACTTCTCGCTCTCACTCTTCCGGCCCCGCACGACCGGGATCGCGGCCTCGTTTTCGGCGACGTCGGCGTAGATGTCGAGCATCTGGAGCGTCTCGTCCACGGCTTCGCGCTCGGTGGCATGTGCCGTGTGGCCTTCCTGCCAGTAGAACTCTGAGGTCCGCAGGAAGAGCTTGGTGCGCATCTCCCAGCGCAGGACGCTGTTCCACAGGTTGATCAAGACCGGCAGGTCGCGGTACGACTTGATCCACTTGGCGTACATGTGCCCGATGATCGTCTCCGACGTCGGGCGCACGACGAGCGGCTCTTCCAGGACTTCCCCGCCGCCGATCGTGACCACCGCCAGCTGCGGAGAGAAGCCCTCGACGTGCTCCTTTTCCTTCTCGAGAAAGGACTTGGGAATCAGCATCGGAAAGGCGGCGTTTACGTGACCGGTCGCCTTGAAGCGC
>DATIPT010000155.1:0-8295 GCA_035471625.1 Anaerolineales bacterium | reverse complement strand
GACTTGCAGATCGAGCGCCTGTTCCCACTCCGCCTCGGATTCAAGCGGGCGGATCTCGATCGAGCCCGAGCGCTTCAAAGGCGGGTTGGGCGCCCCGCACGTCAAGACGGTGCTCCGGTCCATCCGGAACCCGGCCTCGAGGAAGGGCCCGACGGTTCCTTGATCGCCCTCTGGGGAATCCCAGCCGAAGGCCTGGTGTTGGATAGCCGGAGGTCCTCCGACCTCACGGGCAAAGAGATCGGTCCATCTGTCGAAATCGCCGAGGCGCGGGGGATCGGAGAAGAGAAGGAAGTTGCCCCAGTAGTATGCGGGGTTCTCCGGGGTTTGGACGACCAGGTAGGATCCTCGGTCAATGATCCGGCCGAGGAACGCCGGGAAGATCAGATCGGTTCGGTATCCCAGCGATCTAACCCGCATGCTGCTCCGCCTTCCTGTGGGCGCCGGGGCCAATCCAAGGCAAGTCGCTCGGGTTCGCGGCAACCGCCCGACGAGAGCGCCATTCGGTTCTTCCCTTGCCCGGCGCTCGCACGCTGGTCACAGGATCTTCGGGACAAACATCTTGGTATCCCGGACGTAGGCGGTGTACGCGCCCCCGAACTTCTTCTGATTGAAATCCTCTTCGAGTCGTGCGGTGAAGTAGAGGAGGGAACACGCCGCCAGGGCGAGCGCCCCGGTCAACAGGGTGAGCTGCTTGAGTACGGAACCCAAGGCAAGCAGGATCAACGAGAGGTAGAGTGGATGGCGGATGTACCGATAGATCCCCCGACGGACAAGGACGGTTGTGTGGTCGATGTCCCCGTTCGGATGGCCGTGACGGTGAAGGAGAACCAGAGGATAGACGGCGAGCGGGATCGAAGACGCCAGCAAGATCCACGACGCGATCTGCGCCGGAGAAGTGGGATCGACCAGCCAGGCCCCGGAGTTGAGCACGATCAGGATCAGGATCAGGAGCAAAGCCACCAAGCGCGGCAGGGCGTGCTGCCAGCGGGCCCGAAGCGAACGCCGCGAGGCAAGCAGGAGGAGGACCGCGACGATGAGAAGGATGGCGGTCCTGACGGTCGGCATGTCTACGACGTCCCCTTGAAGCCTCTCGATCATTCCCCATCTTGCGGCATCAACCGCGCTCGGGCGATCGGGTGTCGGCTTGCCGCGCAACCCTGAGGCATGGCCTATTGACCGGAGCCCGGTGACGCTGACACCATCTAGCTTCCGATCGCCAGGAACATCGGGCTGAAGTAGGGGATCAGCCACACCAGCCAGACGGCCACGCTGAACTTGTGGAAATTCATGATCCAGGCTTCGTCGCGGCGCACCAGGACGATTGTCGCCCAGATCGCATGGATGAGCATCAGGAGAATCGCGACAGCACCGGTGACTCCATGCACATCGAACTGCATCCCGCCGGCCATCTCGAACATCAGGCCGGTGCCCCATGTGTCGCACACCAGACCCAGCCAGAAGAAGATCAAGTGCCACGGCTTGAGCCTTCCCGCGATTCGCTCGGCCCAGACCCCGATCGTGTAGAAGACGAGTGCCAAGGTGATGATGATCGTCGCGGTGCTTGTCACGGTCTCACTCCTGGCCCCGGATGCTTCCTGCCATCCAGGGGCGATTGGGCTGTGCAACTCCGAGAACCTTCAGGCTCGCCCTCTCCGCCTCAGCGACGAGCAAGATCTGGCGAGATGCGCACCAGGGCTGCGCCGGGTCTTGCTCGAGCGGCCAGCCGTCATGCATGAGCAAGGACATCCTTTCCCAGAAGCTCCCGGGCGACGACCCGATACGCCGGGGAGTACAGCTCGACGTAACGCGGCGAGTGATGGACCGGCGGCAGGCCGCTCAGTCGCAGATCGGCGAGCCTTGCTTCGATTTGTTCGGCTCGGAACGGGAGGAGGCCCTCGCGCGCAGCGTCTGCGGTGATGGCGGCGAACGTGGTGAACCGGTCGACCGAGGGATGCACACGGCGTCCCGTTTCGAGGAAGGCGCCCAAGAGGCCTTCCGCCGGGAGACGTCGCTGCTTGAAGGGTCGCAGATGCACTCTCACGATCTTCCCGTCGGGGGAGATCGGATCGATCAAAGGCTCGTCTGGGCCGGGGCCGAGTTCGCGGAGTTCCTGGTCGAGCCAATTGCGGACTGCGACTGGATCGGTGATCGCGTGTTCGGCTCCCATGGCAGCCTGATGGATCAGCTTGTACAGATCGTCCACCTCCCACGCTGGGTAGCGGCGGGTGTGGTCAACAAGAACGGGGCGAAACATCCTTCCGTGTGCAGGCACCATCGGAGCGGGTTCAATCCTCCTCATCCGGGGCATGGCTCTCGGAGCCTGGTGAAGGAGAACTATGCACCCGAGGATCTGCCTCGGATGGCTCCGTCTGCGGCCGGATGACGACCATGGCGAGCCCGGATGCGTACGATTCTAGGTCCGAGCGGCTCGGGTGATCCGGCACGCCTTCGGACCTGAGGATGGCCCGGACCATTCTGGGGTGCCGGTCGAGACGGAGCTGGAGGAAATCGGCGATCCGGCGTGTATCCGTCGTTGGTTCGGCGATCCCATGGAACGCTCTTGATCCGACCCTCACCTGGACATGAGGATCTGCCAGGATGTTCCTGTACCAATCGGCCCTCGTCCCCCTGGAAGATCCGACGACGATGTTGCCGTCGATCTCCTCGAATTGCAGGGGTGTGACTCGGGGCTTGCCGGATCTACGGCCCCGAGTTGTGAGCAGAAGGACCAGGCGGCCGACGACTGGGCCCAGCCCGAGGGCGTACAGGATCCTGAATACCGGCGCGGGAGGGGGACGCAGCGGCACGTTCCCTCAGGTGCCCACCCTACTGCAGGGCCAAGGCCGCCACGCCCAAGTAGTAGGGCCAGACCAGCAGGCCCAGAAGGGCCTGCCACCAGACCAGTTCCGCGAACGCGATCGTGAACATCCAGCCGATGACCCAGAAGATCCCGGATCCCGTATCGACACGTACGACGGACGAATTCGACATGACGATCTCCTTCCCCATTGGTGACGAGCCAGTGACGGAGGATGTCCGCACCGGATTGGACGTGCTCGAGACTCTACTTCAGTGCACGCAGGATAAGCAAATGGGGCCAAGGATGCCTGAAGCGGAGCTGACACCTCGCGGGGATCGGCCGGTTGCACCCTTGTCTGCTTCGCCTCTGCGGTCCAAGACACGCGGCCGCCCGCGGTCCCTGCGGTCCGCCGACGGCAAGGCGTCCGGGGAAGGCCGCTTCGGCTCAGAGAGGCTTCGGCCAGAACTTCCCGGTTCTCCTAACGTAGTCTGCGTACGCATTCCCGTGCCGCCAGAGAAGATCTTGCTCCTCGGCGAAACACATCACGAGGAAGATGGGGAAGTAGATCAGCGAGAACGCGACCAGGAAAGGGGAGTGGAGCAACAGGCCGATCACCGTCCAGGCGAACACCTCGCCGACCGCCTGGGGATGGCGGATCTTGCGGTAGATCCCTCCGAACATCCCGTGCTCTCTGCGCGGCCGGATGGCCTCGGCGCCGGCGTCGCGCAGACCCATCACCATGATCACCAGGGCCGGGAGGCCGATCGCACAAGCCAGGGTCGCAGAGGCCCACCACGGCCAGGGGAATCGGTCCGGAAGCGGGGTGTCGACAGGATAGAAGAAGGCCACGACATAGTTGACCACGGTCACCGTTTCGAGGGCGCCGGCAACGATACGGTCGCGACCGCAGATCCTGTAGGCCGATGGGCCGAGAACCTTTTCCCGAGTCGCCGGGCTGACACTCAAGACGTAGAAGTACAGGAATCCGAGAGAGGCGAAGAGCAAGACGGCGACGTTGACCCATGCGATCATCGGACCCTCATCCTGAACGCTTGATGCCGGCTGCGGAATGCAGCCGCCAGTGGGGCTGAGTGAGTGCTGGGGCCGGATCTCCCAACCGTGGCTACTCCGAGATCGCGAATCGATCCAGGACGGACCCATCCGGAGCGATCGCCTGCCCCGTCAGCCGGCCGCCCTCGATCTCGATCCCGACAAAGTGGTTCGCCACGGCGTAGGCGCCGAGACCTTCAAGGTCGTCGTCTAGGGGATGAAGGCTTCCGCCGCCGCCCCCTGAAACGATGTAGGTCACATGACCGCGTTCATAGCGTTGATAGTTGTGGTGGTGGCCGCTCAAGACCAGGTCGACCGCGTAGTCGTCGAATAGCCCGGCCAGGGATCGTCGCACCGAGACCTCGTCCGGCAGTTCGCCGGACCGTGAATAGGGAGGGATGTGAAACCAGATGATCACCCAGGGGAGGCGATTGCGATCGAGCAAGCTCTCGAGCCAGCGGTACTGCGGGCTTTCGTCATCGTAGGGTTCCAGGCCGTCGACCTCGAGCGTAATGAAAAGCGCCGGCCCTGCCTGGAAGCTGTACCATGGATCGCTGCCCGGCGGGTCGAAGAGGCTGAACAACGGATCCGGTCCCTTGTCGTGGTTCCCGATCGTTGGAAAGAGGAAGGTCGAGGCGAGCAAAGGCTGTTCGATCTCGAAGAACCTGGCCCGGTCTGCCGGAGACGATCCGTCGGAGACGAGGTCACCGACGTGCAGGACGAAATCGGGCGACCAGGCAAGGATCCTCTCAACGATCGATCGGTGTCGGTCATGCCCCGACTGCGTATCCCCCACGACGGCGAAACGGACGCTCTCACTCCCGGTCGCCGGAAGCGTGGTGAAGGTCTGCTCCTGATGGAGAGGCGCGCCCTCCAGCAGGACCTGATACCGATACGTTGTCGAGGGTTCGAGGGAGGCGAAAACGACTTGGTGATGGCGGGCCGGGATGGCGCTTTCCTCGCGGACGACGCTCTCGCCGGCGCTCGAGAAGGCGATCCCACCCGAGGACTCGAGATCGGTGTCCCACACGACCCGCACTTCACTTGGGCGAGGATGTTGGAGGTAGGGCCCCCGGATGAGGTTGGCGTACGGCGTGTGGGTCGGCGTCGCGGTGGGGGTTTCCGTTGGCGTCGGGGTAGGGGTCGCTGTTGGGGTCTCCGAGGGGGACGGCAGAGGGGATGGGGTCTCAGACGGCGGGGACAAGGCGACCGGTGCGGCCGCCGGCGGAGAGGGCTGCAGGATACCGAGCGTGATCGGAGGCCCGGGAGTTGCGAGCAGCGCGACCACAATCCCGGCGACGAGGACGGACGCGATCAGGAAGACGCCGGTCAGGATGTTGAGACAGGCACGGAAGAATCGCATGATCCGGTCGTCTCCTCAGGAACGCGGTCCCCGGGTGGGCTGGGCTCACCCAGGTCGTCAACTTGCCGGTCTTGCGTGGGCGGTCAGGCTTCCTACCGACTGCCTCGAAAGAACCCTTGAAGAACCGGGGCCATGTTCTCCGGTATGTCCGCTCCCCACGCCGCGCCGGTGATGGTCCTCCCGGTCGATCTTCCGTCCGGGCCCAACTCAAAGAAGGTGGGCACGCCCAGGACGATGAAGCCCGTGCTTCCGAGTCGGCTCTTCCACTCATCGAAGTCCAATCGAATCAGGTAGACGCCGCGAAAGGCTTCGACCATGCGCGGATCGCCGAGGCTTTCCGCCAGTCGGAGGCACGGCGGGCACCAGTCTGCCGAAAACTCGACGAACGGCTTCCGGTTCAGTTCGGCGGCCCTCTGGGCGTGGGCGGCCAGCAAGGCGGGAAGATCCCCCTGGCTTGGGTGAGGCAAGATCAAAGTGAAGCTTTCCGGGGCGGGGGACTGATCGACGCCGGCGTCGACGATCGGCGCCTCTGAGGTCGCCGGCGCCCTCGGAAGAATGCAGGCGAGGAGGACAGGGAGGAGTAGGAGGATCCGGAGTAGCGACCCCAGCTTCATGGCATCCTGACGACGAGGCGCATCCGCAAGGCTCGAGGTCTGCCGGTGCGTGGACGACCAGTTGGCGCCACGAAGAGCCATTATCGCGCCAATGCCATCGTCGGCGGCTTCCGCTGGCTCAGATTCTGATGAAGAAGGGGATCAGATGCAGCGCTTGACGATCGGGGTCGGTCAGCGAGCGGTGACCTCCTCCACGATTGCGTCCACCCGTTGCCGCCTGGTGTCGTCCCGCTTCGCCGTCTCAAGCCAGTGAAGAAGTTGCTTCTTTCGCGAGTCGGGGAGCCGCCGGTAGCTGGCGAGCGAACCCTTCTTCCGGCGAAGTGCCCGTGCCAGGTCATCCGGGATCTCGTCAGGTCGTTCCCGGGCGAGCGCCGCCGCCCATTGCCCGCTCTGCTGGGCGAGCGTGACCTTCTGCCGGCCGGCTTTAGTCATCAAGCCTGCCTTCTCAAGCTTCCTGACCCGCTCGATGTTGCTGGCCGACCAGACGCTGTCGGGTCGCCGGGGGGTGAATCGAAGGGCAAAGCGCTGCTCGTCCAGGCTTCGTAGCTTCCCGTCGATCCAGCCGTAGCAAAGCGCCTCTTCGACGGCGTCATCGAGGCTCATTCGCCCCTGTCGGTGTTTGGCCTTGAAGAGGACAAGCCAGGCCTCCTGAGCTGCCACGTGATTCTCCTGAAGCCAGGAGCGCCATCCCGCTCGATCCGCGAAGAAGAGACCATCAGGAAGTGACGACACGTTTGAATGCCGCTCGGTCAAAGGCGTGATGCTCTTGCGCTCTGTGTCGTTCGGCGTCGCGCCCATGGCTCTCCAGTCGTGCCCGCCGGGCTGGTGCGCACCGAACGGTCCCAGATGAACTTCGAGGCTGACACCGTCGCGATCGTAGGGACCGGGACGCGACGGCTCGACCTCGGCGAAGGCCCCGCCCGGTCGGATGGCTCCACTCAAGCGGACATCTCGCCGGGAGATGTCGTGCTAGATCGAAGTCACAATGTTCGAGAAAACGTTCCCGATCGCAGGACCCATCAAGGCGAGCACGACGATCAGGCAAACAGGTACGACAAGGAAGATGATCTGCCCGTAGCCGAGGACCAGTCCGGCTGTCGCCAATCCGTTGCCGGTCAGGCGCTCAGGGCTCTTGCGGATCTCGTTCCTGGCCATGTGCCCGGTGACGATGGCGGCGATTGCGCCGAGGACCGGGACAATCAGCCACGTCAGGATCCCGGCGACCAAGCTCACGATTGCCAGGGTGCTGGTCTGAGGTCCGGTTGGGATGGGCGGTGAGGGTGGGGCGGATGGCTCGGTCATGGGGTCCTCTCCTTTCACGACGAGGGCGCCTTCGCCGCGGGCAGACCGTGCGCACTCACTTTCGCGCCACAAGTTCGAGGAATCAAGGGTGGATCCTGTTCCAGCGCCGTCAGACGGCGTGGCAACTTCGCTTCAGGAATTCGGACATTGATTGGACAAATCTCGATGGGTTGGGTTCTCCGGGTCGCCCGGCGGCGTTTGGGCCCAGGGTGGCGGCTTCTCGGGGGCCCGCTCTTTGGAGTCTCAGACGCCCGCCACGTCGGGCTCCCGGATCCCGAGGAAGGCCAGAACCACGGGGCCACGAGGGGCCACCTCGATCGGTCGGAATCCGTCCATTTCGGCTTGCAGTTCCTGGGGCGAAAAGATGTGGTGCGGAACCCCTTCTTCGATGCCGCTTCTCGGAACAAACGTGCCGGGCTCGATCTCTTCGTGGCTGACATCCCCGTCGAGCCGGTGCGGTACGGTGATGAACACCAGCCCACCCGGGCGGACGACGCGGCGCACCTCGCGAACCGCGGCACGTATCGTGGCCAAAGTGCCGTGGTGAATGACCTGCGTCGACAGAAGACCGTCGAAGGCGGCGCCGCGAACGGGGAGGGGGAGCCGTGCATCGGAGAGGACGAGGGGCGCCCGGAGGGACTCCTCATCGAGCCAACGAGCCGCCAGCCGGAGACCGGTTGGGGCCAGATCGAGGCCCCATGTCTGGAAGCCCAGCTTGGCAAGGGCGACGACGTGTCGGCCGCTTCCGCAGCCGAGATCGAGGATTGTGCGACAACCGTGGGCGGCGAAGGCCTCCGCCAACTCAGGGAACCGCGGGAAAACCTCCGGAAAGACGTTCGCGTCTTTGCGGTAGATCGCTTCCCACGCCTCCCCGGAGGATCTCATCCTCCTCCGACCTCCCGGCGGCGTCGCCGAAGCGGGGTGATCATGGCGGCGGCACCAGTCGGGATTCGGTCAGCGGGAGGAACGCCCGCAAGCCACCATCGTCGATGCTGCCCAGAACGCGAATGGCGCCCTCCGGCTTGTGATCCCACGCGATCATGACTTCGAGTTGGTATACCGCTCCCGACTCCGCCTTCGCTTCGAAGACTTTGTTCGTGCCGACCCGACCCCTGAGCGAGGCGTAGCCGGATGCCTCCAGGGCATTGAGGACCCTCCCGAGCTCG
>DATIPT010000154.1:0-54257 GCA_035471625.1 Anaerolineales bacterium | reverse complement strand
TGCAGGCGGCCGAACGGCGACTTGTCATCGTGGGTGTACTCGATGCGGCAGTAGGCGGTCGGGAAGACGCCGCGCGCCAGGACGTAGCGCTGTGGCAGGGGGATATCGGCGTCGTAGTAGGTGAGCCCGGGGTGGGCGTCGGCTGCCCAGCGCAAGACCGTCGGCAGCTGGGCGGGCGTTCCGATCGAGATCTCGAGGACTTCCAGATCGCGGTCGAGGAATAGATCGCGGCGCTCGGTCCGGCGGAGCATGATCGGCGGCCGTTCCGCCCGGCGGTGCCCCGGCGCCCGGCGCCTCAGCATCTCGCTCAGGGCGGCCAGTTCGTCCTCGGGCCCGCGGGCGTAGAAGCAGGGACGAAAGGCGTCGTCGCGCAGGGTGTGCATCTGACCCTCGGCATCGAGCAGCCAGACGAGCATGCCATCGCCGCTGGGATAGACGTCGAAGAGCCAGGCGGAGAGGCTCGCCGGGGAAGTCGACATGGGTCAGGCCCGCGCCTGGGGAGCGGGAGGGAAAGGCCGGTGGCGGGGTTTCGTGCGCGGCGTCATCTTTTGGCGGATCGATAGGGCTGTTGAGCGGCCCAGGCGGTCACTCGAGCTGGCGGACGACGCACAACACTGCGCCATCCGTTTCGACCTGATCGAGGATAGGCGCCTCGGGAAAGTAGTCCCGGTCGAGATTGGTGCGGGTGGTGGCGAGCAGCAGGCTGCCCGGCGCGACGGCGGCGTTGGGCTCGAAATCCTCGACCGGTCTCGGGCCGACCGCATAGTACTGGGCGTTCTCCGCTTGGCGCAGGACGAGGAGCGTCGACTGGGGGTCGGCGGCCTGGTTGATGTAGTCCATGCTTTCCTTGTAGCAGGTCAGCCAGTAATCGGTCTCGAACCGGCGAAAGGCGCCACCCATCCCGCCGCTCAGGATGTTGTAGGAGGCGTACTCGTAGGGGTGGGTGCGGGCGATGCCGAGGATGCCGAAGCCGGCAACGGCGCCGACGACCGCCAGCTGGGCAAGGCGTGTCCGCAGGCGGGTGAAGAGCGCCTGGAGGGCGAAGCCTCCGAAAAGGAAGGCGGGCGGAACCATGAAGAGGAAGTGGCGATACCCGTCGTACATCGGCGGTCGCAGGATCAGGATGTAGGCGACGGGGACGAAGAGCCAGAGCAAGATCACGGCCAGCGGGCGCCAGTCGAGGCGTCGCTGGAAGACCGCCAGAGCGACGATCGTCAACCCGGCGATGAAGAGCAGCCAGACGGGCTCGGTGAGGGTGCGCGCCAGCAAGGTCGGCAGGTAGGCGGCCGGCAGGCCATCCGACGGGAAGACCTGCCCATTGAAGAGCACCGAGAGGATCTTGGGATTGCTGGCCATATGGCGGAAGACCTGGACGAAGCGGGCCAGCGGCGCTCCCCACAGGTAGGGCCAGGTGGCATAGCTGGTCAGACCTGCGACCAGCGTGTAGGGGAGCAGGACCCACCAGCTCCGTTTCCCGGGCTGGAGCAGGAAGTAGAGCACCACCAGGATACCGACCAATGGGCTGACGACCCGGATGGAGATGGCGATGCCCAGGGCGATGCCGGGCAGCAAGGCGCGGCGGCCAAGGTACAGGAACTCACGGGACGTCGTCCGGATGGAGGGCGCGCTCGGCAGCGGGCCGAGGGGTCCATCGTCCAGCCAACGCAGGGCGCGGCGGGCCAGGCCAGGGCCGAGTGTCAGGACAAGGCCCAGTAAAGCGAAGGGCAGAAGCACGAGCGTGACCAGTTGCCGGAGGCGGGGAAGCCCTTCGAGGCCCAGGTCGATGTAGACCTCCACCGGCGTCGTCGCCGCGCCGGAAGCGACGGACGCGACGAATCGTCCGAGGAGGCTCTGGGCGGGGGCGTCGTACAGGGCGCGGATCAGCGGTGGGATCGCCCGGTTCCACAGCGGGGTCAGTGCCCAGGTCAGGATGAGGAGGCCCAGGGCCGCCCAACCGACGGCGCGCAGGACTTTGAAGATCGTCTCGCGCCGGGCGGCGCGAAGGTTGTCCGGGGCGGGCTCGGCGGGCGACGTGACGTGGTCGACCATGCGGAGCCCGAAGTGGATGGCGACGATGACGGACGACATCAGGGGGATGTCCTTCGGGTTGATGAAGGCATGTCCCCACAGGACGGGCTGGGAGGCGGTCAGCAGGGTCACGCCGAGGGCGGCGGGCCATTCCAACCAGCGGCGGGCCAACAGGTAGAGGAAGATCAGCCCAACGACGAAGCTTCCCAGGTTGGCCAGGCGCCAGGCGTCGTATTCCGGCAGGCCGAGGGCCTGGAACATTCGGACGGCCGGCGTGGCGAGCAGGACGTAGGCCGGGCCGTAGAACCAGTGGTCGGTGTCGATGTCGCGTTCGAAGTTGAAGGTTCCGGTACGTTGCGCTTCGATCGAGTAGGCGCGCGGCATGGTGCGGGCGAACTTATAGAACAAAGGCTCATCCCACGATAGGCCGTAGTCCCGGAACAGCCACACCCCGGCGGCGACGATGAGCGCGATCGGGACGAGGAGGGTCAGGAGCTCCTTGCGCGCCGTGGTCGATCGGGTCGTCGCGTTCATCGGTGTGTCTCGGTCGCAACCCGCAAGGGAACTCGTCGGTCAGGCCCCGTCGCAGCGGTAGATCGCGCCGTCCTCGTACTTCTGATCCAGGCGCATCCCCTCGGTCACCGTTTCGATCATCTCGCGGTCCGCCGGATTGAATTGCAGCAGATCGGGGACGAAGATCACGAGCCAGCCGTCTTCGTCGCACATCGTGTGGCGCATCGAGGCGAGCCACTCGTCGTAGTCGGGGCGCGGCAGTCCGGTGACCGGGTTGATTCGGCCAAAGACGATGAACGCCGGCCGGCCGGTCAGCAGGTAGACGGCGTCGGGTTGATCGGTCAGGATCGGGTCGGGCGGCAGTTCGGTGATGGCCTGGATCGTGGGGGAGGCCTTCCAGTTGGAACTGGCGTAGCCGAGCCCCCCGGCATGGATCCTGCGCGCGACATCGATGGTGTCGTCGACGGCGATGAAGACCAGGAGCAACGCCAGCGGCAGGGCGAGCCACTGCAGCGGGCGGGTGTGGCTTTGTACCAGGAGCGCGAATCCGCACCCGATCAGCAACAGCAGGGAGAGGTAGATCGGGCTGAGGATGCGGTTGCTGACCGGCGTGCTGGCGTCGACCAGGATCCAGTTGGCCAACAGCAGGACGGCGTAGATCACGATATGCAGCGCCGCCAGCAGGCTCAGGCCGTGCAGGAACGTCAGCGGCGAGTCGCGCCGGGCCGCCCGGCGGGCCCGCACCAGGAGCGCGCCGGCCAGGGCCAGGATCGAGAGGAGCAAGACGACGAAGGCGCGCACATAGGGCGGCAGCTCGGGGTCTTTGCCCGCCAGGAACTTGGCGGGCAACAGCCATTCCCAGACGCCGCGGACAGCGAGTCGGAGTTCGCCGATTTCCGGGAGGTGCCAGGTGAAACCGCGGTTGACCGCGCTGCCGGCGGCGAGGGTATTGGTCAGGGTGAGCAGAGCGACCGGCGCGAGGGTGATCGCCAGGAAGATGACCACATCGATCCGGTCGCTCCGGCGTCCGGTGTAGATGACGAGCAGGACCAGCAGGCCGGTCAGGATCAGGGCGAGGCCGGCGTAGCGGGTGAGGTAGATCAGGGCGATCAGCGCCGCGGCGAGGATCAGGGTCGGGCGGGCGCGGCGCCGCATGTAGGCGGCGATCGCGAGGAGGCTGGCGAGGAGCAGGACCAGGTAGAGCGCCTCCGACAGCCCCCAGGCGAAGGTTTCAAAGAAGACGGCATCGGCGGCGAAGAGGACGGCGCCGAGCGGCGCCATCCAGGGCCGCTGGGCCATCAGGGCGAAGGCCAACGCGGCCAGCAAGGTGCCCGCCAGGAGGAGGGCGGCGTGCCACGGGCGGGCCGCCTGCAAGGGGTCGAGGTTGAGGAGGCGGCCGACGGCGGCGAGCGAGACGGAATAGAACGGCGGGAAGTGCGTGATCGGGACCTTCTCGTAGGCCCCGGTCGTTCGGGTGTAGCCATCCCCGGCGAGCAGGTTGCGGGCCCCGCCGATATAGGCGAGCGAATCGCTGCCGAGCCCGACTCCCCAGCGCGTGGTTTGCCAGAAGATGGCGGTTGCGCCGACGGCAATGAGCAAGGTCAGGATCAGCGCGGCGAGGCCGAGGCGAGTGCTGAAGAGAGAGACGATTTCGGATCGATCTCGGCTCATGCCGCAGGACGGGAGCTGCAACGCTCGAAGGGATGGGTTGATTGTGAGTTGCAGGAAATGCTCATGGGGGAGCCGACCCTGACGAGGGATTGTATCAGAGCCCCCTCGCCGCCCGGTGAGGCTACCGATCGGGCCGGGAGAACGAGTCGCCCGCACGTCGAAGACGCCCTCACCCGCCCGCCCACCACTTGCGCTTGCGCTCGGGGATCTCCTCCGCCGCGGCGTACGGCGTGGGGGTCTCATGCAGGGTCGGTGGCGGCAGTGCCGGCGTTTCGTCGGGCTCCGACAACTCGAGCCGATCCAGGCGATGGCGCAGACGTTCGATCTCGATCTCCAGGTGGAGGACGTGCTTGTGCTCCTCGACGAGCATCGCCAGGAGCATGATCTCGAAGGGCAGCAGGTGGGAGGCGTAGGCCGCCGCTGCCAGGTGGTGGCGGGAGGCGGCGAGCAACTCGTCGAGCGCCCGCTGATCGGCCTGGCGCAGGGCGCGACGGAAGCGGCTGAGCGATTGCTGCTCCTGCAGGAAGGCGTTGGTGATGGAGGGGAGTGTGCGACCCATGGGATGCGGTGTTGGGGAGTTGGAGGCCGGGTCGGCTTCTCAACCTCCCGGGACGAGCCTTCGCGCTCCGTTCATGGAAATAGCCTCGGCTGCAATGTCGGCTGCGTCGCCGGGGGGCGCAGCATCCAGGCCGCATCGGCGACCGCCTGCAGTTGGTCCAGCAACAGCCACCGTTCCTTGACGAGGGTCTGGGGTTCGCGCGCGCCGACGATCACCGGACCGACGCCGGCCAGCCGGCGCAGATGGGTCAGGACCGTGGCCAGCAGGCGCTCGGTGTCGCGCAGTGGGACGCTCTCGTCGTAGAACGTTGAGAGCAGGTCGAGGACGAAGAGCGGCGCCGCCCCGGCCGGCGCGTTCTCGATCAACTCGGCGAGCTGGAAGCAGGTGAAGGCGCGCGACAGGCGCAGGCGGTCGAGGATGTCGTAGGGATCGGGGGCCGACACGGCTCGTCTCGGCGCCGCCAGGGCCAGCCGGCGCGAAAGGCGCGCCACAAAGTACCCGTCGAACGAGTTGCCACCGTCGAAGATCCGCACGGGAAGGCCGTCGGCGGCGAGGGTCGTGGCGGCGGCCAGCAGCGTACGGGTCGGCGCTTGCGTTCCCCACAGCAGGGACAACCCCGGTTGGGACGAGATCGCCTCCAGCAGCGACGGGCCGTCGTGGCCGAAAGGGCGGTGCTCAAGACCGGCCGACAAGGCCTGGGATAGGCTGTGATTTTCGGTCGGCAGGGGAAGGTGTAGTCGGAGCGGAGCGGCCATGTACCCTCGGAAATAGAACAAGTGTTCTTATTTATACAAGGTCTTTGGGTTGAAAGCAATCCCACGGGCGGTTGAACCTGGGCAGTCGGCGTGGGTTCACCCGCGCGGGGGATGCGGTCGCGCCGACAGCACCTCCCCAGGTAGGGGATGGTGTGGGAGAATCCGCGGCCACCGACTGGCATGCCGAACCTGATGAGACCCGCCACGCTCCCCTTCGCCGCCGCCTTGCTCGTCATCGCCCTCGCCGGGTGCGTACCGCAGACCGCAACGCCTGGCCCGCTGGCCAGTCCGACGGCCAAGCCCGTCGCAACTGCCATCGAGCCTGCGCCTGTCCAGCCCACACCGACGGAGCCTCCGCCCTGCTTCCGGCGCGAGGAGCTGGCGGCGATGGACCTTGCGACGGTCGCCTCGTTTCCGGTGGTGTGCTTCGATCCGGGCTATGGTCCGCGGACGATCGTTGAGCAAGAGCAGGCGATCGCCGTTGTCCGTGCCTTCGCGCAGGATCCGGCTCGACTCGCCGGGTTTCGAGAGATGACCCTCATGGGGAACTCGCCCAGTGGGACTCTGCCCGTAGCGCGTTTTGAAGATGAACGCGGGGGATCCTATCTGGTCGCCCTGGTGGCGGGGAAAGTGCTCGAGATGAACATCGACCCCGGCCAGCCCCAGCCCGGCGCACCGGTCTTGGCCGACGAGCAACTCCGGACGATAGCCGAGGACCTCGTGCGCCGCGAACTTGCGGACTTCGACCGGTTGCAGGACCTCCTGACCTTCGAAGCCGGTGCGAAGCCCGGAGGGGTGAACTTCTTTCGCTGGGAACTGACCGAGTGGCCCGACGACGGGAGCATGCCGCCGCTGGCGCAGGTGGGGGTCACCGATGCCGGCGAGGTCTTCAGCTACATCAATACCCTGTACAGCCTGGAGTAGCGCCCTCAGCCCCCGTGTTCGGCGGGTTCGATGCCCTCGCGCACGAAACGGGTGATCTCGCTCACGCTCCAATCACTGATCCCCAGCCGATCCAGCGTCCGACCGCGGCGCCAGTAGTCCGTCCGATGGATGAAGCAGGCCAGGCGGATGATGCTATCGATGCCCCGCACCGAGACCCCGAAGCGCGTCGCCAACGAGGCGATCGGCACCAGGCTCATCGGCACATCCTCGAAGATGTAGCGGTGGTTTAGGGTGTTGGGAGCCTTGATGCCGTAGTAGCCGGTCTGGTTCTGGATCGCCTCGTAGAGATCCTCCCCGGCGACGTTGTAGGCCAAGTTGAGCCACTCCAGGGCGGTGCGGGCGCGCACCCCGACAGCCGCCGCTACCGTAACGCGCTCGCGATCGAGCACCTCCAGCACCCGGGCCACCGATCGGGTCACGCCGTCGATGTAGAACTGGAAATCGCCGGCGGTCGACTCGATTCGTCCGGCGTTGAGCAGGGTCAACGCGGGGTGGAAGATGGCCCCCATGTTGTTCATGCCGGTATGCAGCACGTCCAGACCGTCGATGAACTCCGGATAAGGGTCGTGCAGCAGGTCTAGCACCTCCTCAGTGCGTGTGGCCGGGAGCGCCGCCAGGGGGACGGCGCTCTTGATGCGGAAGATCCGGGCCTCCGCCGGGCCCTCGGCCCGGCTGGCGTAGATGAAGGTCTCGGCCTCGGCGACGACGACTTCCGGGTGCGCCCCGGCCTCCCGTAGGACGAGCTTGACTTCCAGCGCGCCCCCAGTCCGCCCCGGGTGCAGGACGATCACGTGGTCCGGTCGAAGATACGGCGCCAGGCCGCGGGCGATCTCGCTGTGGGCCGACGAGGGGACGACGACCATCAGGACCCGGCTGGACTTGGCCGTCTCTTCCAGGTCCGATGTGACCGTATGCAGGCGCCCGAAGCCATGCGGCCCGGCCTCGAAGCTTTCGAGATGGACGCCGCCCAACTTCCGGATCGCCTCGACCTTGCCCGGCGTCCGGTTGTAGAGGCACACCGGAAACCCCATCAAGGAGAGGTGGGCGGCCATCGCCCGGCCTCCGTTCCCGCCTCCGATCACCGCAAAGCTGAGATTCTCGGGCATGGGTTGCTCCCTTCGCCCTAGAGATCGAGCTGCCTCAGGCGCTCGGCCTCCGTGAGCCGTGAACCGGTCTGTGGATCCACGGCGACGCAGGCGCCGCGGCTGTCGATCGTCGTCCGGATCTTCCCCGGAGCAAATGGGTTGTTCTGGAGGTGGGGGGCGTCGAGGACGCCGAGACGAACAGCTTCGGCCAGGGTACCGGCGTGGCTGAAGGGATCCTCCACCCCTTTCGGCGCCAGCAATCGGATCGCCTCCAGGGTCAGGCGGGATTCGGCCTCGAGTTCTTCGGCCCGTTCGACGACGGCCGGATCGGCCAGGCCGTCCGGGGCGCCGTCGAGGGCGGTGCCAATCGCGCGACGCGCCAGGCGGCAGGCCTCGACTACGTCTTCGGCGGTGGCGGCGTGATGCGCCTCAGACGGTCCGACGACGTGGACGATGTGTGGCCGAAGGGCCATTTGCTGGTAGACCGACGTCGCCAGGTGACTGCGGGCCGCCTCGGCCTCGACCGGGTAGCTGAGAAGACCGGTCCTCGTCTGGGTCCAGATATGGAATGAATCTCCGGCGAGCGACTGGGCGGCGCGCAGGCAGGCCCACATCTTGGCTAGATCCATCGCCCCACTGAGGCCGGGCGGGCTGTTGAACATCAATTGGGCGATGTAGTCGCGAACACCGAACGCCCGGGCGTTGTGGGCCGCCAGGAAGGCCGAGGCGACGCAGACGACGTCCGGTGCGTCTCGCATTCCCCAGTGATGGACCTCGTTGAGTTCGACCGGTATCGTGCGCTCGCCATACCAGGCCATCACCTGCTGATGCTCGATGATCGACTCCTCGAGCGGCCAGGGACCGCGTCCGTCCATCCGATTGAACCAGTAGAGGGGGATGGCGCACCAGGCGATGTGGATCGTTTCGACGTACATCTCGGCCAGCGCCAGGAAGTCGTCGGTTCCGGAGTAGGTCCGCAGGAGGGGGAAGTTCCCGCGTCGGGAGGCTTCGTAGAGTGCCCGGTAGTCGTCTGCCGAGCGGACCGGGACCCCGCCGGCGCCGCGGCGCCGCGGGTCCTGCCGCTCCGGGTGGAAGAAGTTTTCCTGGGCGTCCTGATCGACCCCGAGCGAGACGACATCAAGGACGCCGGCGTCGGCGATGTGTTCGATGCCTTGTCTGGTGGAGTCGAGATCGGGGAGGCCGAAGTGATGTCGCAGCAGGGGGAGCGGAGCCTTCCAGTGGATGCGCTCGAGCGTCGTCTGTGGGGGCGGCGACGAGTCGCCGCTGGCGGTCCGGTCACCCTTTAGATAGGCCAGGACGATCTCGTCGGGCTGGGAGCCGTCGAAGGTCCGCTCGAAGAAGCCGAGGCGGTCGGCACGCCCCGCCACCGGAGGCGTCCCGCCGAACGCGAAGCGAACTCCGTCCTCGTGCAGCTCGGAGGCCGCCTCGGCGAAAGATCCGAGCAGGCGCTCCCCGGTCTCTGGTGTAAGCCGGTAGGACACCCCAACGAGGTCAGCGTGTTCCCGGCGCGCCGCTTCGAGAAAGACCTCCGGCGGCACGGCTGGACCGAGGAAGACGGTCCGCCAGCCGGCGCTTTCCGCGAGTCGCAGAAAGCGAATGACGCCGGCGACGTGGACGCACTCGCCGAGGGCTCCGGCGACGACGGTCGGGCGATCCGCTCGGGAAGGTTTCACGACTTCGGCAGAACCTCCGTGGTGATCACGTCAGCTGACGATACGTGCGGACGAACGCGGGCGCAGCTTGCCCGAAGGCTGCGAGGTTGGGCCCGAGGAAGTGTGCTCTCCTTCCGATTATACCGACGAACCACCGACCAGCCTCCCGGGCAAAGTTCGGGGGCTGGCCGGGGTTCTTGTCGACGATAGCCTGGCGAGGTGCAAGCTCGAGCGATTGCCACCGCACGCTTGCCGTTCGCGCCCGGTCGTTCAGAAGCCGATGCTGTCTAGGAAGACGTCGTAGACCGTCCAGTCCTCCTTGCCGGAATGCAGGATCACGATCTCGTAGACTTGCCCCTCATGTACGAAGTAGAACCGGTCGTCATCGTAGGCCTGGGGTCCGTTGTCGTTGCGCGTGTGGATGGCGGTCTCGCCTGCGATCGTGCGCGTGCCCAGGACCCTCCCCGCGAGCCGGTTGTGTTCGGTCAGCCAGGCCTGCAGATCGGCGTCCGCCGGAGGATGGTAGTCCGGTTCGTCAGGGTGCGCGATGTTGAACCATGGCCAGTGCTCGTTGTTCACCAGCGGTCCAATGGCAGAGAGATACCGCCCCTGGGCATCCATCTCCAGCATGCTTCCCTGTGGATAGAAGAACGAGAAGCCAAGGTTCGGATCGTTGTAGACCTCCCACCCGTCGGGCGTCGCGGCTCCCGGCTCGACGGCCGGGCTGGAGGTGGGAGCCGCCTCATGGGTCGCCACGGAGCCCGGCTGACACTCGTTGCGGAAGAACGCCCACTCCTCGCACTCACTGCCATCCGGGAAGAGGCAGATGCCCACTTGGCCGCCAGAGTCGTCCGTGCGGATCTCAAGCCGGCCGCCCTGTTGCGCGCAGTTCACCGAGGCGGGATTCGGCAGCCCGACCTCGGTCGGGACTGGCGAGATCTCCGCCGCTTCCCCGCAGGCGGCCGCGAGGACGGAGACGACGACAACGACAACGACGCGGGGGAGTCGGACGAACGTACGCATTGCGGTTCTCCTCGGGCACCGTAGTGGTCGACGAGGTGCTCCGAAACGACGTGCCTTGATCCGCGGAGTTGGTCCGTGCTACGTGGTCTTCTCCACGACGAGGACGAAATCGACGCGGTGGACCCAAGGGACGCTCAGCGTCACATTCGGGATGATCGCCACGATCTCTCCCTCCAGGCTGTTGAGGAACTGCTCCAGACGGCCCTGCTCGGAGGTCATCTTGAGGTCAAAGCGGTGGACTCGGTACTTGTGGTTCACGGGTTCTCCTTTCGTTCTTCTTGAGCGCGCTCCGGTGCCGCGTGCTCAGTCTCCCCGGAGCGCTGCGTTCATCTTCCGTCTTCCCCGACCCAAGCCCTCGCTCGGGTCCTCTGTCACGATCCCCGCCCTCAATCCCCAAAGACGGCGGCGGCCACGGCACGAATGCGTTCCACGTCGGGTTCGAGGCAGACCGCCGCATTGGGAGGACCATCGGCGAACGCGATGCGGCTCTGCTCGAGAGCGGGGCCGGCGAGGACGTCCAACGCCAGCGGCTCTTCGGGACACAGTTCAGAATCAAGAGGGACGGGCGCCCAAGCGCTCCCACAGCGGGGCCGCCGGCCCGACGACGACTCACAAGACCACGATGCCCAAGAGGGTCCCGAAATGAACCATACGCTGCGCCTCATGCCGCGCCCCTCATGCGAATTGGGTCGAGGCGAAGATCGCGGCGAGCATGACGGCAAAGGTCAGCAGGATGAGGACGCCCTTTCCGTACCAGTTCAGGTCCCTTGTCGGAGCCGACGCGGGTTGTCCCCAGGCGATCACGTCGCGACGGATCATCCACAGGTGAAAAGGATACGTCACGATGGCCCCGACCACGGCCGCCAGACATAGCGCGCCCCACAGCGGCAAGTGAAACAGGTCGAAACCAAAGGGTGCCGCCCAGGGCGTCAGCCAGCGCTGGCTCACGAGATTGACAACGGGAAAGGCTCCCGTCAGGACCAGGCAGGTCGAGACCGCCTCCGCGAACATCGGGTGGCGATAGGACGCCTGGTAGACCGGATCCGACCGGGAAAGCCACCGGGAGACGGCAAGGGTGAGTCCGCCGACTGAGAAGGGGATGAAGAAGGTGACCGCGACCTTGAGTGCGAGGAACATATCGAACACGAGCGGTAGGTAGAGGAGCAGCGCGACGACCCCGATACCGCCCAGCAGGTTCCCAGCGGTCGCCCACGACGCCGATCCCAGCGCCCGTCGCGCAGCCGATGCCCGATCTTCGAGCCGACCTCCGGCCGGCTGGCGACCTGAGATCCAATAGGCGAGCAACCCCACTGGTCCGAGGAACCCGATCGCCAGGAGCCAAACCATGCGAGCGCCGTGCGGCGCCGGACGGGTCCGCCACAGGTCGAAAGCCGCGAGGCCGAAGCTCACGACGACCGAGAGGGACCACGCCGTCAGCAGCAGGTTGGCGCCACGCGGGAGCAGGCGCCGACTGGTGATCCCGATCGCTTGGCTGAGCCACCTGGCTTGATCCCGCGCCGCCGCCGCCGGAAGGCCGTGCCCGGCCTCATACCACCGGACCGTCTTCGGATCACTCCCCGCCTCTTGATAGCGTAGAGCGTCGGCGGGAGGCACGGCGGCATCCGCAGTTCCGTTCTGAAAGAGCAGGGCGGCCGGTGCGGCGCAGCGGACATAGTGGATCGGCTCGATCGGCCACATCCAAGCGACCCAGTCCTGCCGCGCCTGCTCCGGCTTGGACATCCACCAACTGCGGTCCTCCGGGCCGGTGACGTGGGTCACCAGACCGCCGTCGCCAACCTGGAGGACGTACGCCTTGATTCGGTGCTCCACGCCGGCCAGCAGCCCTCCCATGGCACCCCCGTAGCTGATCCCGACGTAGGCAAGCCGCTCCGGATCGACCTCCGGCCGTGCCAGCAGGAGGTCGACCCCGCGACGAAGATCGGTGATGAGCTGGATCTGCTCGTGGCGGTCTTGTTCGGTGAATGTGATAGGCTCATCAAGACCTCCGGGTCGACGTGCAAACGGTGCATCGATGAGCAGTACGATGGCCCCCATCCGCGCAAAGGTGACGGCCCCGGGCAAGAGTGTGCCGCGGGTGGCAGGCATACCGTGCTGGTAGAGCAATCCGGCGAAGGGACCCGAGCCCTCCGGAACGACCAGGGTGGCCGGCACGCGTCCGCCCTTCGGGCTCGCGTAGGTCAGATCGAGTATCGAGACGCCTTCGTCTTCCCGGAGTCTGGTTTCCCGGATGTCCAAGGGCGCATGCGAATCGTACGCAAAGAGGGCAAGGCTTTCCTCGCAGGTGTCAGGAGCGTAGGCGTCCGCCACCTCCGGCGGGCTCCAAGTATCTGAGACCTCCGGCGGGGCGACCGCTTGTGACGCGCAGGCGGACAGAGAGGCCCCCAGGCACACCAAGAGCCCTGCGATCACGCTGCTGGATCGGGACCGCAACCTGTCCACAGGCATCCCTGCGCGATCCTTCCGAGAGCGGATGTCACTCCGCGAGCCGGCTCTCCAGGTAGTCCACCGCCGCCTCGAGCTGCGCATCGAAGCCCTGCAGCAACTCGCTTCGATCCAGGGCCACGGAGACATCCGGCAGGACGCCGTTGTCCTCCAGAATGCGTCCATTGCGCGTCTGCGGTTGGCCGAAGGGGTACATCAGGAGGGCGCCATCGGGCAGCGGAACGAAGTTCGCGTTGAGGCAGTTGCCCGGAGTCTGTGTGCCGATGATCGTCGCTCGCCCCATGGCCTGCAGGCTGCCGGAGAATTCCTCACTGGACGAAGCACTGTGTTCGTCCACCAGGATCACGACGTCGCCGGCATAGGCGTCGTCGACCGGCTCGAGGAAGACCGCCTCCATTCCGTCGCGGTACCGGTATCGCATCCACAGCCTCGGTTCGCCTACAAGATGGCTGGCGATGGTCGTGCGCACGTTGAATTGCCCGCCCGGATTGCCGCGAATGTCGAGGATCAACCCCGGGGCGTCCTGCAAAGCGTCGATCGCCTGCAAGACCGGCGTGAGAGCGGCCTGGAGGAACCCGGAGAAGCGGATGTAGCCGATGTCTTCCGTCAGCCGTCGGGATTCGATCTCGGCACAGGCTGGAGGCAGAGAAGGATCGAGATCCATGCATCCGCCGCCAACGCGGGGTGCGTACGCCAGGGTGGCGCGCCCCGGCTGGCCTTCGGCATCCAGGTACTCGACGACGACCTCCTCGCCGGTCTCGCCGTATAGCATGTCGCGCATGTCCTGGACCCGCTTGGCTCGCTGTGCCCGCTCATTGTGGGGAGGGGTCTGGACCAGGCTGGCGGCGATGGCCTCCAGCGTCCAGCCGTCCACCGACGTGATCACGTAGCCGGGCCGGAATCCGGCGTGGTCGGCCGGCGATCCTTCGACAACCCATGTGATCACGGCCACGTCGCCGAGCAGGCGGACGTCCATCCCGAGTGATCCGTTGGCGAAGGTCATGTTGTCGATCTCGTCGGCCATCCCGGCCGGCAGGACCACCAGGTGCGAGACCCCGAGTTCCCATAGCATCGGGTTCAGCACCCCAAGCCAGAACGTGTGATCGTCTTCCGTGTCCGCAAGCTTCTGGCGATACTCGTGGCCGATGGACTCCCAGTCCATCCCGCCGAAGGAGGGATCGAAGTATTCATTGTCGACGGTGTGCCAGACGCGGTTGAAGATCGCCAGGCGCTCGGAGGCGTTCAACGTCGTTGGGATCACGGCGGGCGGATGCGGCGTGGGGGTCGAGGCCGTCGGCTCCCCGCTTGAGCATCCGGTCAGGAGTAGGCCGAATGCCACGAGGAGCAGAAGCGGATGGGCAAAGCGTGGGAGCGCCGGGGCGGTTGCCCGGCCCGGTTCGCTTCGCGTCACAAGGCGTGATCTCGGAGCTCTCCGCAGCAAGAGCAACAGTCCGACCACGACGAAAGGAACCTCGGCGACCGTCGCCACGGCGTAGGCCGCGGAAGGGGGATCGAAGTTGGCCACGCCGGCTGCGCCGATCTGGACCGTGGCGTTCGTCACGGCATGGAGTACGACCGCCGGCCATACGCTGCCGCCCAGCAGTACCAGGGCGCCGGTCCAGAGGCTTCCGACGAACGCATTCAGAATCGTCATCAGGACGTCGTCGAGCGGATTGCCGACGAGCACCTGAAGGATGTGGATGCCCCCGAAAATCAGGGCGGGCACCGAGACGGCGAGCAGAAGCCCGCGCGTCGTTCGGCCCCACACGCGCACGAGGGCCCACAGGAGGAATCCGCGGAACAGAATCTCCTCGACGGTTCCCACGACCGCCTGGTGCCGTAGGATGGCCTGGGCGTCGCCGCTGGCCCACGCCGCAGATGCATCGACGGGGACCTCGCCGAAGAACGATAGCTGGTAGACGACGATGGCGAAGAGAGCGAGTCCGGCGGTAGCCAGCCACAGCTGTCCTCCCCCCAGACGCGCGACTCCGGAGGGTCGCAGCCAGCCCCATCGCCACATGACCACCAGAACCGCTGCGGTCGCTGCCAGAGTCCCGAGCGACTGAGCTCGCTCGTCGGCCGGGGCGGTTCCCAAAGCCATCCCTGCTGCGTAGGCAGCGACTCCTGCCACCACGATCCAGGCTGCAGTGGCGAAGATCACAAAGGCGAGTGGATGGGTGGTGGCGAAGTGAAGAACCCGTCTCATCGCTTGCACTCCCTCCCGGGAGGATCACTGGGATCCTCCGGTGCTAGGCCGTCCCTCCCATCAGCAGACCGAGGGTGGTCAGGAGCAGGATGATCACGAACACTCCGCCGAGCAGCCAGGAGAGCCACCGCTTCTCTGGATGCCTGACCCAATAGAACGTGACGGCCGCCAGCAAGAAAGACTGAGCCAGGACTTCGATCAGTCCAATCAACTGACCGGGGATCGGAAGATAGGTATAGACCATTCCCTCGATCGACCCTGAGACCGGCCCGAACGGGGAGAAGATCCCGAGGAACGCCAGTGTGACCCACAAGATGAGCCATCCGTTCGTCTTGGTGAAGAACACCTCTCGCAGCAGGTAGAAGACGATCCCGAAGAGCAGACCTCGGATCGGCTGGAACAATGGACCGGCCATCACGAGCGGGTCATCCGTCGATCGCATCAGCTCGCGGACGATCGGCTCGGCAAACCGGGTGGGGTAGTCCAGCAGGTTGAACACGATGATGCCGACGACGAAGTAGGTGACGGTGTGGACGACGATGGTCTTCAGGATCACTGTGAGCATGGTGGGGCGAGGAGTCTCCACGGCCGGATCCTTTCGCTGGTGGGGGTCGAACGGCTATGCGGCGGTGTGTCCCGCCGCTGCCGGCGGCGGGCTCCCGGGGACGGACCCGGTCCCGAAGGGAGCGCGCCGCCAGCAGGAAGGAGGGACATGCGCGAGGAGGGCTTGGCGGTGGACGCACCTGGCGGCCAATCGATCCCTCCTGGGCATGGTCGGTCAGGCGGCCGCCGCCTGCACGCGGGGCGCCTCTGAAACGCAGCAGCCAAACGCCTCTTCGGCCGACCTCTGGATCAAGACGAACAGGGTGTACACCCCCAGCACGGTTCCGATCGGGAAGAGGGCGAGCTGGAAGATCGCAATCACGATGGCCATGACCCTCGACCAGCTTGAGCGGTTGAGAAGGCCAATGCCGGCGATCAGCCCGGGCAGGGCGAGGGCCGCCAGGAAGCCTCCGGTGACCCAGCCGGTCGTAGGCAGGATCGCGTTGACCGTCGGATCGTTGGTGATCGAGCCGATTCCCACGAGAAGGACGACGATGAAGGCTGCCACGAGAAGGTTGATGGCGCTGTTCAGAATCTGCAGCCACCCGACGACGGAGATGTGGGTCTCGAGGTCTCTCTTGCTGAGCGAGTTCATTCGTGCCTCCCTGTTGTAGGATCTGCGGCTTTGAGGACAGGCTTCCAGCCATCGTGGACGCCTGTCCCACCCTAAGGATAGGCGTCCGCTTGAGGTACCGTCATCCCCAAGGTTGGGGAAAGGATGGGGGATTAGTCCGGGAGGGGGATGACGGGGGAGACGGCCGAGAGGGTTGTCATCGGATCTTGACGACCTTTCCCGGCTGTCTCCCGTGGGGGGGCCGGAGCGGGGAGACCCTTGTTGGCCCCGTGGTCAGGGTGAGGAGCCTGTGGCCTGGCACAAGGCAATCGCTCCACCCCATCGTGGTATCCGCCACGAGCATCGGGATACCTCCGATCACGGCACCTTCATCCCTTCGTACGCTACACCGCCCACCGTCCCCACAGCTCGGTCTACCTCACCGCGGTCGTTCCTGTAGAACGTGATCTCGAGATCAGATACCGGCAGGAAGAAGTGGCTCTCGGAGCCTGCGAAGATCTCATATTCCGGTTCACCGGGTAGCTGGAGGAAGATGTGTGTGCCATCGACGCGGATGGTCACGATACTGCCATCGGGAAGCTGGTATCCACCGGCATAGGAAGCTACGTCCTTCGGAGCATCCGGGACCAGCGCGAATGGCAAGGTGCTGATGAGTTGGCGAACAACGTAATCGTTGTCGACCTCTACATTTGCCAGCACCACGACGCCAAACTTGCGCTCAGGGTCCCAGGCCAGGTAGGAATAGGATCCCATTGTTCGCCCGCCATGATAGTGAAATCCGGTCGTCGCAGCCACTTGCCAACCTAGTCCGATGGTATCGTCTCCAACGGTCGGACGCTGAGGTGTGTTGGCCAGCTGCAGAACGGGCTGCAGTTCGGTTTCGGTCAGCCCCATATTGGCTGCAAGGAAGGTCAGCAGATCATTTGCGGTGGACCGGATCATGCCCGCCCCGGCCATGTTGGGATTGTTCCAGAGGCGGGTCTGAGCGAGGCTGGCGGTATGGGGTACTGCCAGGCGAGACTGCATCTCTGCACTCAACTGAACGCGGGTACTGTCCATGCCAAGGGGACGGCAGATTCGTTCCAGCAGAAGAGCCTCGTAGTCCGCCTGGGCGGCCTCCTGGGCGAGAATGTTTCCCAAGAGCCCCATCCCGTAGTTGGAGTATTCGTAGCTGCTGCCGGGTTCGCGGGGCAGGAGATAGCTGGAAAGGAAGGCATACATCTGTTCGCGGGTGTAGAGAGCAGTGTCAGGGTTCCCTGGTAGGCCGGAGGTGTGCGTTGCCAGGTCGAGCAGTGTGATGGACCTGCCTTCATACTCTGGCGCAACCCCTTCGGGGAGATACATAGAGATCGGATCGTCCAGTTGGACCTCCCCATTCACGACGGCTTGCGCCAAGAGGATCCCCGTGAACACCTTGCTGATAGAACCGATTTCGAACACGGTGTCGCCGTCGGGGACGCGTTCATCGGTGGCGCTCAGCCTGCCGTAGCCAATCACCCAGCGTTCCTGTGGGTCATCGGCGATCATCCCCACCACGATCCCCGGAGCCCGCTTTTCCACGTCGACCAGCTGGACGAGCAACGGCTTCACGTCATCGGGGTCCGGCAGCCGGGAGGGCGGCGTTGTTGGCGCAGCGCTGGGCATGGGTGACGGACTGGTTTTGACCAATCCGCACGCGCTCAATGCCAGTAGGACCAGAAGGTGGATGAGGATGGGAAGAGGGCGTTTCACTGTAGACCTCGACATGTGTGTTGTTGGGATCTCGTCGCCTATCGGGCAGGCCATGCCCCTGTTCGGCTTTGGAGGGATCGCCTGCTACGGCTTCCTGAACGTCAGGCAATACAAGTTGCCTTTGGCGATCTCGCGGACGCGTATCCCCTTCATGTCTGGTGGGACAAGTCCGACCGGGGGAAGGAACCGGTCCCCGAACTGCTGCATCCACGAGCGGAAGCCCGGGATCCACGCGAACGCGTCCATCAACTTCGCCGTTTCATCGACGATCATGATCATGGTCCCGGCCCTTGCCACCCGAATCATCTCGGCAATGGCCTTGGCACGGTCGTCGAAGGCATTGATCCCGCCGACGTGCAGAACGGCGTCGAAGGATTCGTCCCTCAAGGGAAGGTCCTCTGCGTTCCCCAGTATGAGCTCCGCCTCGAGGTTCCAGCGGCTCAGATTACGCCGGCAGCGCTTCAGCATTCCCCAGGAGAGGTCCAGGCCGTAGAAGTCGGCGTTCGCCGGGATATAGCGCAAGTTCGCCCCCGTGCCGATCGAGACCTCCAGCAGGCGGCCATCGGAATACCCTTGTAGTTCGCGAAGGTACTCTCCGCGGAAGTGCCCTTCGCCTCCGCCTGCGAGGACTCCGAAGAGTCGGATGCCGCCATCGTAGAGTCCGGCAACCCGGTTGTAGACCCGCTGATATCTCTGGTTCGCTCCCGTCACCTTGGATTGGTCCAACAACAACGGAATACCGTCGCGGACGGGAAACTGCTGTCCGGAGTCGACCCCGATCAACACCTGTGTGAGGCTCCCGTCGGGACCCGGCACCGAGGCCAGGCGCAACGGTTCATGGCTTTCCGGAGCGCACAGGAGTGAGACCGTTTCGGGTTTCATCGTGCACCTCGCATGGGAAGACCCAGCTCCCCTGTCTTGCGATATCTTCCTACCTAGCTCCCGGTGCCGTCGGCTGGAGGTTCATCTCTGGAAGGCTCGCCCCGGTACCCGGCCGGGTCTCGCGCGAACTGGCGCGCCACACGAGGAAGACCACGAGGCCGATGAGCAACCCGAGCCCGATCAGGGGCAGCGCGGTGAGCCGCAGCAGACGGAAGAGTAGCCAGCCTGCGATGTTGCGTGTCGCCATCGACTCGATGTCATTGGGCCGGACGACGCCGCCGATCACGACGGACTCATCGGCCGCGATCAGGCGCCCCCGCTGAGAGATCCCTTCGGCAGTCAGATACAGTGTCCCGGCGATCGTCGACGCAGGATCCAAGGTCGCATTGCCTTCGGCCAGGATCAGGTCTTGGCGCACCTGGGCGCCCGGTGAAAGGTGTACATCGCCCGAGAAGGTGACCGCGCCGTGATGCAGAACTGCCCCGGGGCCCAGATCCAGACCTCCGGTGAACGTCAAGACCTTGCCGTACACGGCGGCGTCGTTCCCGAGCCGCAGGGGGCCGAAGAACAGGAGCGCATCGCCGCCGAGCAGAGCCTTTTCCTGGAGCACGACCGGCCCGGAGAACGAGATCGTTCCACCTCGGATGCTGGCGTCCCGACCCATCGACACAGGGCCGGAGAAGAGGATGGCGTTCCGGAGGACGCTAGCTTCTGGCCCGAGGGAAAGAGGCCCGGAGAACAGGACTGCGTTCCCGCGGACGGAGGCACGCCGCTCGAGCGTCAGGCCTCCGCTGAAGAGGGCGATGCTGCCCCGTACGGTCGCCTTCTCGCCGAGCCGCAATGGATCGGTGAACAGGACCACGGGTCCCGTGATGGTCGCGCCTCGACCAACGGTCAACGACCCCGCTTTGGAAACAACGGGGCCGATCCAATGGGATCCTTCCTGCAAGGACGCCGAGGCGCCTCCTTCGATCATCAGGATGCCCATTCGGATTTGCCCAGGCTCGAGCACAAGGGACTCGCCCTTGCCTGAGACGGAGACGACCCTGGTTGCGGAATAGAGAAGCACCGCCGCAACCAGCATGGCCAGCACGGCCAGCAGGGCAACGGCAGCGAGGACGAAACGGCGGGCGGATGCTGGTGGGCTTGCTTGGGCATTCATGGGGTAACCCCTTTCACCTGCGACCTGGATGACGCTTCTTGTCCAGCCTGAGAGTACGAGCAAGGACGGACACGGTCATCCCCAAGCTAGGGGAAAGAAAGGGGGATTGGCCGCCGGCGCCGACGTCCAAGTTTGGGTGATTCGGCGGGTGACGAAGAGACCGAGGGCCGTCAGCGCCGCGCGGGGAGGGCGCGGGCATTCCCGGGGCTTTCAGTCCGCTAGTCGTGCTTGCGCCTGAAGTGCTCGACGACGGCGGCGTCGATGACCCGCCACAGGTCGGCTTGCGGGAGCCCCAGCTGGCGGGAAAGCTGGCGTTCGATTTCCTTTGAGCTGCGACGTGAGGTGAGCAGACTGCGGATGAATCCTGGATGGGCATCCTCCAAGAAACGCACAATCCAGTAGCCCCGGACGGCGTGGTAGGCGAGTGTCTCTCCGTCGAGGCGCGCCATCGCCCGGTAGGAAGGCGGAGGACCCTTCGGCTGAAGACGCTCAACGAGGCCGAGAGACTCAGGCCGGATGGTCTGCTTCCCCATGAAGCGGTCGACGCTGACGGCGGCTAGGCCCTCATTGAGCCAGGGGGGCAGTCGGAGGTGGGAGGAGGCGGCATGGGTCAACTCATGGCAGGTGAGATGCCGGATCTTGGCCGCTGGGTCGGGTTCTTCAATGAAGATGTGCTCGCCAATGCTCTTGTCGCTGACCTCCAGGAGGCGAGGGGGTTTGATCCCGATGGCAATCCGGCGCCCGAAGCGCAAGGTCCACGCGGCGCTGTAGGGCCAGGTGCGCCGCGCCCGTCCGCTCCACACCGGGTAGCCGACGGCCAAGAGGGCCTTCCAGGCCGGCGGTGCGGCGTGGAAGAGGAAGTCTCGCCAGGAAGTCATCACGCAGAGGCGAAGGTCCCGCGGCGGTTCGAGGCCCCAGTCGTGCCGCACCGCCCGGAGGGTTGCCCCGAGGGCGCCGGCGATGATCTCCGCCGTCGCCTCATCGCCGGGCGCGAACTCGATTGGAACTCCTTCGGTCTGGATCTCAGGGGTCATCGACGGGCCTACCAGACTCCCGGAACGAGGCGGTACCGAACCTTCTGGCGATACTCGGCGTATCCGGGGAGCTCGCGCGCCAATACCTGCTCCTCGTTCAGGATCCGGGCGACGAGGATCGGGACGATGATCACCCCGAGCAAGGCGGCCCACCAGGATCCCAGGGCGACCGGGGACGCCAGGACCATCAGGATGACCGCGAGGTACATCGGGTGGCGGACGTAGGCGTATGGCCCGGTGGCGATCACGCGCTGCCCCTCCTGAACCTCGATCGTCCGAGACGCGTATTCGTTCTCCACGAGGACCCGGATCGTCAGGCCGTATCCCAGAAGAACGAGCGCGTCGGCGGCGATCACGACGAGCGGCGGCACGGACGACCAGCCGAACCGCTGATCCAACCCGGGCAGGACGAAGATCCCGAGGAAGAAGATTGACGACACGCCAATGATCGCCTGCTGCGCCGATTGACGCTCGCGCATCTGCATGCGCCGCCGGAGCAACTGCGGGGAATGCTTGAGCATGTACGGAACCACGAAGAGCATCGGGCCCAAGAGGACCGCCATGTAGAGCCAGGCTTCCCAATAGGCCAGGGTCCCGGCCGGGATGAAGAAGATGGCGGCCATCACCAGGAAGGACACCACCCAGAGACGGTACGCCTGGCGGCTAAGGGCCTTGGGCTCGATCGGCTGGGTCTCCATGTGTCAGCTTCTCCTGGTCTCGTCGGGCCGTCCGCCGCCCGGGTTCAAGCACCCTGCGTGGACGGCTGCGGCGTCACGGAGATAACCTCGAGGTTCAGCCCGGTCACGCGCGCCAGCAGACCGGGAAGGGCCGACTGGTCCGGGAGATACGCGATCAGGGTGGTTCGGTGCGGATCATCCTGCGACGGGAGGATGGTGACCTCGATGTCGTCGAACCATTCGGACCATCGGCGGTCGACGACGCCGACGACTTCGATCACGTAGCGGAACGCTTGGCCGCGTGGAGCCGGTCTGGTCATCGTTTCTCTCCGTGGAGAGATCTCTCGTGGGCGATCTCGGATCGGTGGCCGTGCCTGTCGCCCGACTCCGGAGGAGAGGCCTACTCTCCCCACTCACACTGTAGGCAGGGTGCAGGGGTCCGGTCATCCCCAAACTTGGGGAACGGCGAGGGTATTCCGGATGCCGGGTGCCCGTCTAGATCAGGCCGAGTTCGCGGGCCAGGTCGATCGCCTCGAGCCGTGTGTGCACGCCGAGCTTGCCGTAGATGGACTTGGTGTGCGAGCGGACCGTGGAGGTCGCAACACACAGCTCATCGGCGATCTCGGCGCTGGAGAGGGCGGTGGCGAGGAGCCGCAGGACTTCCGTCTCGCGCTCGCTCAGCGGTTCCCGCAAGGGGGGGTGATTGCCACGGCGTGGAAGGGCGTCGGGCTCAGACGCCGTCGCGGCAGCTTGCAGCAGCGATTGGGCATAGGCATGGCAAGGATCCGCGGCGGAAACCCGGGCGAGCAGCAGGTTGATGTCGGGCCCCTGATCGAGGAAGAGCCGGACATATCCTTGTGGCTCGGCCTCGCGCAGGCAATCGAGCACATGCTCGACCGCTCCGGTTGGGTCGCCGAGTACCGCCTCGAACTGTGCGCAGAGCAGCGTGGCTTCCATGGAAAGGCCCCTCGCGCCGGTCGGCTCGAGGAGCTGCACAAGGCTCCGGGAAAGTTCGAGGCCGGCCTGGGCGCGATCCCGGCGTGCCTGAGCCTCCTTCAGCAGCAAGCGCGCGTGGGCGAGGTACAGGGCATGATCCTGAAAGACCGGGCGGCGATCGGCTGGTAGTGGATGCGCTTCGGCCCAGGCTCTCGCCCGGTCTAGGCAGTCGGGATCGTGGGCATGGGCCAGGCAAAGTTGTGCCTCATGCACCAGGGTCAGGGTGTGCAGCCAGGGGGATCGGCCGCGGACCGCCTGCTCCAAGGTGTGCAGGAGCGTGAGGGCCGCAGTCCGGTCGCCGAGCGCGTCCAGGGCCGCGGCCAGACTCGTGTAGGCCTCATAGAGGGCGTCCAATTGCTGCCACCGGTCGGCCAGGAAACGGCTCTGCTGGGCGAAGTGGAGTGCCTCGTGCCGTTGGTTCCGCTGGCGGAAGATCTCGCTCAAGCGGGCGAACCCGAATGCGGCGATCGGAGGACGACGGCCGACCCGGCGGAGGTGATCATCGTGCAGCGCTAGCAGGCGACGGCAGGTCGCCTCGGCTTCGTCGAGCTGCCCCATCCAGATCTGGATCCCTGCGAGCGTACCCAGGCCGCGTGCCGGGGCGGGGATCCGGTCGCGGTCGCCGGCCGGGGCGTCGGCCTGAGCCAGCGCCTCGACGGCATCTTCCAGCTCGCCCATCTGGCGGAGCGCCATCCCCAGACAGACGTAGGTGTAGCGGCGAGTCGTCGAATCGGTTGAGGGCAGCGCGGTGATGGCTGCGCGCGCTCGCTGGGCCGCTTGTTCATGTCGCCCGTCCATCACCGCCAGGTGAGCCTCGATCGCCAGCAAGTGTGCCAGGGCGTGCTCAAGCTCAGCGACCTTGCCGGGATTCGATCCGTCTGCAAACGCGTGCAGGCCCTCGTGGATCAAGTCGCGCGATTCCGCCACTTCGTCGGCCACAGTGCCGGCTTCGTCGCCCGAAAAGGCATGTCCCCAGAGCTGGGCGATCCGCAGCCAGGGACCGGCGCCGGGCCATCGCTCGTCCGAGTCATGCAACCAGGTGATCACTGTGGGCAGATCGCCTTGGAAGACCAGGGCCAGGGCGTTCGATCGGATCAGGCGCACGACTTGGTCGTGGGCCCCGGCCCTCAAACCGTACTGGATGGCGTCAAGGATGTCGCCGCGCGCTTCGTACCACTCGCTGGCGCGGCCGTGGGCCGTGGCGGCTGCTTCGGGATCGCGCTGCTTCTGGACGGCGCGCAGGAAACTGCCCATAAGCGCGTGGTAGCTGAACCACAGGCGCTCGTTGTCCAGCGGGATCACGAACAAGTTGGCCGATTCCAGACGGCGAAGCATCGACTCGCCGTCGTCTCGCCGTGTCACGTGGTCGCAGAGTCCGGCGTTGAATCGGTCGAGCAGGCTGGTCTTGAGCAGGAATGACTCCACCTCAGGAGGCTGCTGAGCCAGGACCTCCTCCATCAGGTAGTCCAGGACGAATCGATCGCTACCGGCGAAGGCCTGGATGAAGCCGTGGCGATCGGGGGCATGGCGGAGCGACAGGGCCGCCAGATGGAGCCCGGCAACCCAGCCTTCGGTCCGCCCTTCCAGACTTGCCAGGTCTTCTGCGGACAGGTCGAGGCCGAGCTTGTCGTTCAGCAGGGCCGCCGTCTCGTCGCGCGTGAATCGCAAATCTCCCGCTCGGATCTCCGCCAGCGAGCCGGCCGCTCGCAGGCGGGCCATCGGCCACGGGGGATCGGCCCGGCCGGAGAGCACAAGGTGCATCTCCGGCGGCAGGGTCTCGATCAGCCGCGCCAGCAGATCGTGCACCTGTGGATCGGTCAGGACGTGGAAATCGTCGAGGACCAGGACGACAGACTCCTGCAAGGAGGCCAACTCCTCGCTCAGGGCCGTCAGGGCGCCGGGAAGAGTCGGGCGCGGCGTCGTTTCCAGAGCGCCGAGCAAGCCGGTCCCGAAATCCGGATGCAGGCCCTGGAGCCCGGTCAGACACGAGGCGAGGAACCGAGGCCAGGCGTTGTCGTCGGAGTCGAGCGAGACCCAGGCGAAGGGTTGGTTCAGGCCGCGAAGCCATTCGGCGACCAGGGTCGTCTTGCCGAATCCGGCCGGTGCCGAGATGAGCGTCAGCCTGGTCTCCAGGCTGCGATCGAGCTGGTCGATCAGCCGTGGGCGCTCAATGGACTCGCGGCGGATTGGGGGGACGCGAAACTTGGTCTGGAGGAAATCCACCGACGCACATCTCCATCAGAACTCGCGGTCCGGGCTTTCATTATAGAGGAGGCCCCTGGCGCTCCGGGCGCGGTGGGCGGGGTCCCCATCGAATCGGCGGTACCGAGTCGCTATGCGGATGCGAGCAGTTCGCGCAGGCGGGGATGCTCGACGTAGGCCCCGCGCCGCTCCGGGGGCATCAGCGCCGCCAGGTGACACATGACTTCATCGGCGTTGCGGCGCAGCGAGGCCGAACGGGCCGCCGGGTCGAGCGGCGGAAGACGGAACGGGCGGCCGATCCGGACGCTGATCCGGGGCCGCCGGAGGGCGAGCCAGGCCGGCATGGTGCGCTCGGTACCCCAGTGGGCGATCGGGAGGACTGGCGCCTGGGTGGCGTCCGCCAGGTAGGCCACGCCGGTTTTCGCCAGTTGCAGTGCGCCGTCCTTGCTGCGCGTTCCTTCCGGAGCCATCCCGAAGACCTTGCCGGTGCGCAGCCAGGCGGCGGCCCGATCGAGGGCGATCCGATCGACCTGGCCGCGCTCGATGAAGAACGCATTGCCGAGGCGGAGAAAGAGCCCGAAGAAGGGATCGTGGCGCCACTTCTCAGCCGCCCAGGCGGTGGTGTCTTCGCCGCCGACATGAGCGAAGACGACAACCGCATCCAGGAAGCTCAAGTGGTTGGCGACGACGATGCACGGACGCGGTGGAGGCAGATTCTCCTCGCCCTCGATGTCGCGGATGGTGAAGACCCGCAGCAGGACCTCGGCGACCGGGCGCAGGAAGCGGGCGGTGTGCATGAGGCGCAAGATTGTAGCCGGGGTGGCCGAGTGTTACAATCCGCCCGCCCCGGTTCCCATGGTCACCGTCGATCGTCTCGATCCACGCCGGCGCGGCGACGTCCGGCAATTCCTCGACCTGCCGTTCCGGTTGTATGCCGGGCATCCGCTGTGGGTGCCCCCCATCCGGATGGACGCCGCGCTCCAGTTGAACCGGGAGAAGCACCCGTTCTATCGCCATTCGGACGCCGAGTTCTTCCTGGCCCGGCGCGGCCAGCAGGTCGTCGGGCGCGTTGCGGCCATCGAGAATCGCCGCTACAACGACTACCACGACACCCGCCAGGCCCAGTTCTACCTGTTCGAAAGTGAAGACGATTTCGAGATTGCCGAGGCGCTCTTCGAAGCCGTTGGCGAGTGGGCCCGCCAGCGCGGCCTCGATACCGTGGTCGGACCGAAGGGTTTCGGGCCGCTCGAAGGCTATGGGCTTCTGGTCGATGGCTTCGAATTCCGTCCGGCGATGACGATGATGAACTACAACCCGCCGACCTATCCAGCCTTCCTGGAGCGCCTCGGCTTTCAGAAGGTCGTCGACTTCGTTTCGTGCTACTTGGGCGCGTCGCAATTCGGGTTGCCCGAACGGGTTCACCGCATCGCCGAACGCGCCGCCGCCCGCAGCGGGTTGCGGGTCGTGCGATTCCGCAACAAGAAGGAATTGCGCGCCTGGGCCGATCGGATCGGGGAGGCCTATAACCGGGCGTTCGTCAACAACTGGGAGTACTACCCGCTGACCCCGGAAGAGGTCAAGTTTGTCACCGACAATCTGATGACCGTCGCCGACCCGTCGCTGATGAAGATCATCGCCCACGGCGACGACGTCGTCGGGTTCCTGTTTGCCTTCCGCGATGCCTCGGCGGCGATCCAGCGAAGCCGCGGCCGTCTGCTGCCGTTCGGGATCATTGACCTGCTTCTGGAAATGCGCCGTACGGACTGGGTGGCGATCAACGGGGCCGGGATCCTTCCCGAGTTCCAGGGGCGCGGCGGGAACGCCCTGCTGTACAGCGAGCTCGAGAAGACGATCCGGGAGGCCGGTTTCCGGCACGCCGACCTGACCCAGGTGGCGGAAAGCGCCGTCGAAATGCGGCACGATTTGGAGACGATCGGGGGCGTGCCCTACAAGAATCATCGGGTCTACAGCCTGGCGTTGTAGACCCGAGTGCGGTGAGGGCAACTGCATCGATGCTGGTTCCAGAGGAGATCCGTCCGACGACGGCGGTGGGCCATCCATGGTGGCGGGCCATGCGCCTCGGGTTCGTTCCCGGTGAGACCGCCCCGGTGCTGGACGAGCTCGTGCCGGGGCTCCTCGACCACCTGGCCCGATCGGGCCATGCGGTGCTGGAGCCGCCGGACGCGACGACCGAAGTCCTCCTGACGACCGCCCGCTTCGGTCAGGTCGTCTCGTGGCGGAAGTCGCTGCTGCTCGGCGGCCGGCGTCGATTTGGTTTGGTCCGGGCACCGACGGTTTTCACGCTGGTCGCCATCACGCCCGAAGAACTCGCCGGCATCCTGGACCACTTCGAATCCGCTCTGGCCAAGAACCCGCCGGATCCGGCCGACTTCTCTTTCCGAGGATTGACGGATCGAGCCCATCGTGTGCTGATCGAACAAGGTCGGCGTGGCGGTCCGATGATGGCCCTGGTCCGCCTCCTCCAGTCGCAGACGTTCTCGATCCGGGTGATGCTGGCCGTCGGCGCGGAGAGGCTCGAGGCGATCTACCACATGGACCTCGTCGGAGCACACCGCCGAGTGGTTCGCGACGCGCCGTACGCGCTCTTCGAGGATATCGCCCGGAGGATGGCGACCGCGGCATCGACCGGGGAGGTCACGGAACACGAGATCGTCGAACCGGAGTTGCCGGCTGAAGCGTGGCGAATGGCGAAGACCCCGGCGGCCATGGAGCAGGCGTCGGTGGAGTTCGGCCGGCGAGGGTTCTTCACGGAGATGGTCCGCGTCGGGGATCTCGTCGACGCCCCCTCCTTGGCGGATGCGGTGGCGTCGCAGTACAGCGAAGGCTGCTTTGCGACGTGGGACTCCGATCTGAACGGCCTGGTGGCGACCGCCACAGGAAGCGCCCGCCCGGTCGACAAGGGGCACATCGCCCGCGAGGAGATGTCGCTGATCTTCGGCGTGCGCCCGGATGGGCGCGGGGCGCGGGTACGGAACGTTGAGGGGATTCCCAACCTCCCGCCTTCTTCGGAAGCCGTCGAGATGATGATGATCGACGAGGTCCTCCCCAGGATCCCGCTCGGTTCGAATGGCAACGGCGCCGGGCCGCTCCCGGTCGTCCGCTCCAAGCTGCATGGACATCGCGGCGTAGCGTCTTTCGATCCGGCTGTGGTCGAGTTTGTGCCGCTCGATCGCGCGTACTACGAGTACCCGGTGTCGTGTGGAACCGAGGCTCAGGCCCAGGCGATTACGGCTGCGTTCGGGCGGGCGGAGTCCTTGCGGAATCCCCGTGATCAGCGGACGATCGCCTTCACCGTCCTTCCCGGGCATGGTGTCGTATTGTGCGAGAAGTGGGTCCCGGGCAAGGTGCCCTTCGAGGTGCTGTGGGAGGCGATGGACTCCGGGGCGATCGTCATCGATCGCTTGGTGCCGCAGCATCGGGTCGATTTCGAAGGCCGCCACCGGCGGATGGTCCTGAAGTCGGGTGTCGTGGACTGAACCGCAGTCGAACTGGCCCTCACCCTTCATGACCGCCGCCTCGGATCCGGTGCCAGATCCCTCCGGGCAGTCCCGGCGCCTCGACCCCACGCTTCAGCAGTCCTGATCGGGTTGACCCTCCCAAGGCGAGCACAATTCAGATAATATGGGGCCTAGTTCCTCACATTCCTCATCCCCAGAGGCTCACTGACCAATGAAGACAGGCTGTCGATTCCCTCTTGTTGCGGCGGCAACGCTGATCCTGGCCGCCTGCAATGTCACACCTTCCGCAGCGCCCCCTTCAACCTCAACGCCCCTTCCAGCGATCCAGCCCAGTGCGACACCGACCGCGGTCCCGCTTGTCCTTCCGACGCCGTCGGCGATCGTGGCCCTGGAAGACCGCCTCCTGGCCGCCATTCAGGTTCCGTTTCCGGACGAAATGGTCTTCGTCCAGGGCTTCGTGTGGGTTAAGACGGACAGCGGCTATTTGGTCCAGATTGACCCAGCCACGAACACCGTCGTTGGCGAAACCAAGCTGGATACGACCACCGAGAAGCATGACTACTGTCAGGGGCTTGGCACCGACGGCACGAGCATCTGGGCCTGCTCTACGCGAGGCGATGAAAACCTCAAGACGATCGACGTGGTACGGGTCGATCCCGGCACAGGAAGTGTCGTCGCCACGGTCGAGGTGAACAAGGTTCACGACCAGTTCGACATGCCATTCCTCAACAATCGGATCTGGGTGCTGGCTGACGGTGGCTCCAAGTTGGTGGGGATCGACACGACCACCAACCAGCCCGGCGCGTCTATCGATCTCGGCACGCGCTGTTTCGGGGTGGATGCCGCGACTGAATCGTTGATCGTGACCTGCAAACTGGACGACTTGATCCTTCGAGTGGACCCGGACAGCGGGGAGGTGATTCAACGCCGGACGATCTCTTCCCCGCTGGGCGTCCGCGTGGCGGCAGATGGTGTCTGGATTCCGGTTTGGAAAGAGGTCGTTCGCCTGGATCCGGAGTCGCTGGAGCCGGTGGTTGCCTTTGGCCTGAGCGGTGATGTGGACTTCTTCCCGACACCTGAGGCGATCTGGGCGCGGTTGGATGACGGTTTCCTGTACCGCATCGACCCCATCGACAATCAGGTCGAGGAGCAGATCGTATCCGACCAGAGGTTCTACAACATGGGCGATTTCCTGGTGACCGCCGATTCGATCTGGACCTCCGCCGGTGACGACGATCTGGTCCTGCGAATCAGCCTCCCGTGAGGAAGACGCGCGGTCGGCGGCAGGCCTGAGACCAACGATTCGTAGGCTGCGGTAGGACCGAAGGCCAGACGGCCCGCCCTCGGGCGCGGCGCCTTGGCTACTTTGGGGGCAGGCTCTTCGCGAAGGCTACCCCACGCCGGGCCCAGCTTCGCAAGGCGGCGTCGTCCTTTAGGCCCGAAGCGCGAACCACGACCCAGCCCTTCGACGGGCGGCCGGTCATGTCGAAGGGTCGCACGTGGGGTTCCTTGAGCGTCGTGGCGTGATTATCGGGGCCAACGCGGACCATCATCTCATTGCCGATCACCCCGCAGGCCAAGTTTCCCCGGACGAGGAAGCCGATCCCGCCGAACATCTTCATCTCGGTCAGAGATCGCGTCCCTTTCAGGGCACGGCGGATCCTTTCCGCGAGCACTTCGTTGTAGGGCACGGGTGGCTCCTTCGCGTTCGGCGCGGCCCGATTCTCGGGGGGCTGAGGATTGTATCCGGCCGAAGGCGCATTCGGGCCCCATCGAGGACCGGTCGGGCGGTCCTAGGGGCCTCGGGTGATGGCCGTGCGATTGCCTCCATCTTCGAGGGACACGGCCGAAGCCGGGCCGTCGATGTAGATGATCAGGTTCTTCGCCCCTGGAAGCGCAGCCGACGGAGCCAGGATACCGACGTAGCCAAAGGAGCGCACGGTATCGGCCAGCTGCCGGCACTGCTCCAGGTCTTCGTCGGTGTCACCGGTCAGGAACGGGGAGTTCGGGGGAATGGGGGACGACGCGGGATCGGTCAGATCGACGATGGGTGAGACGTCAACGACGATCGAGACGACGTCGCGCCGCTTGGGGGTATCGTCAAGACCTCGAAGGGTCTTGCGCCACTCCGCGATGGCTCCCTTCTGGGTCAGAGCGGTGTAGAGACACCCGTAGACCCCGACCCGATTCCAGCGACCGTCGGCGCCGAGGATCCGGCCGACGTGCAGAGCGAATGATCCGGCAGGGATGTGTCTCCATACCTTTCCCTGGAACCTCACCGGAAGGCGCCGGAGTGGTAGGTGTTGAGAGCTGTGACGACCTCGGAGAGCTTGCCCCGCTTGATCAGGTCGATCGGACGGCGCCCCTTGAGCACCGGGACTCCCTTGTTGAGCCAACGGAGCGCATCGGCGTCGTCGGCGAAGATCTCGTCGAGGAGGATGGCCAGCTCTCGCAAGTCGGCGATGCTGCTGCGGACCCGGCGAGTTGGATAGCTGGCGCCGCTGCGATAGCGTTGGACCGTTCGGCGGTCGACCTGGAGCGCGGCGGCGAGGTCGGCGTTGTCCCACTCGTACTCGTCCCGGAACTTGGCGAAGGTTGTCCTCGCCTCGCTGAGCTCGAGTTCTCTGACCAGGGAGTCCGTCATGATCGCTGCCTGTGGGATTGCTGTCGTATTAATTGTCGTAGCTTCTGTCATAGTATAGCCCCTGTGTGCCTGGGCGTCAAGCCGGGGGATGGTTCGCCTGGGCTTGGACTCATGCGCGCGGGTGGGTTGGCGCGCGGCGGGCGTTCATTCCCCCTGAGGGCTAGGTCCTGCGTCCAGGTGCGCCAGCAGCAATCGCAATTCGGCCTTGCTGCGCACGGCGAAGCGATCGAAGGTGCGGCGCAGGTGGGTCTTGACCGTCTCAGGCGAGAGCCACAAGGCCCGAGCGATCTGCTGATTTGTCTGACCCCGGAGCACGAGGCGGGTGATCTCCTGTTGGCGCGGGGTCAAGGTGGCCAGGGCGGCCTCGGCCTCTAGCCGGCGGTGCTCGTGTTCTAGGCCGCGGCGCAGCAGGTCGGCGACGACCGCCTCGGGCGCCTCGCCGCGCGCTTCGGCCGCCAGGAGCAGCGACCGGGTGACATCATCCCCGGCCTCGACCAGGATCTGGCCCGAAGCCGGTTCGTCCGAGGACTGGGCCTCGGGAGGGCGGGGGAGCTGAAGCCACACTGGAACCTGCCTCCAGTATACCGAACATTTGTTCTACTGTCAAACTCAGAGCCCCACAGGTACACTGCCGTCGCGCAGCCGATGCCTTCATCACCTGCAGACGTGCAGCCTTCCCCCGGCACCAGAGGCCGCTGGGGCCCGAGCCAGATCCTGGCGGCGATCGTGCTGCCGCCGTCGGTGGTCTTCCTGTTCCTCTCGGTGGTGGCTCTGGCCGTCTTCTACATGCGCCCGGCCCGCTTCAACGCATGGCTGGCTCGCCTTCCGGGCGACGACCTCATCCGGACCGCCCTGATCTTCGCCCCGGCGACGCTGATGGCCGTGGTCGTCATGGCCGTCCTGTACATCAGCGACGGGTCGCGGCAGGAGGCGGCCGAAGCCACCCGGCCCGTGCGGCGGCGGGGTGTACGCGCCCGTCAGCGCGGAGGCCTGGCGCGGCGGTCGCTGTGGTTGACGGTGCCGTTTCTGGTGTTCGTCGCCGCCGTGCAAGTGGTCGCGTTCGTGGCCCCGTCGCGGGTCGATGCCCTACTCGATGCCCTCCCGGCGACGAGCCTGCTGACACGTCTGTTCGACCTCTCGCCCCTGATCGCCTTGGCGGCGGTGGGTCTGGGATTGATCTTTGGCTTCGTGCCGGCCGGCGTAGCGACCGAAGTCGCCGCCGAGGAGCCCTCCCCGGCGGCGATGTGGACCGCGGCGCGCGTCGCTCGCCTCGGGGCGATCCTGATCTTGGTCCCGGCCGCCGGTCTCCTCGTGATGACGGCGAGCGGCGTCGTCCTGGTCTTGCCTTCGCCCGAACGCCTGGCATGGCTGGCGGACCGGCTGCCCGCCGAGACGCTGATCCGCCTCGGCCTGACGTTCGCGCCGGCGATGTTCTTGGGCGTCGTGCTGCTGGCGGGTCTGTACCTGGCAACGGCCGCTCGACCGATCCCCGTTCCCCAGGCGGCACCGGACCCGGGCGGCGGCTTCCGTTCGGGATTGGCGGTCGGCGTCCTGGTCGCCGGCCTGGGCTTCACCGCCTTGGCGGGAATGGCGTTGCTCCTGGCGGTTGTCTTCGTCCTCGCGGCGCGCTAGACTTCGCGAGCGTGCTCGCCTCGTATCCCTTCCTGTTGATCATCATCGGCGGATGGCTCGCCGGATGCAGCGCAGTCCTGTTCCGCCGAGCCGCTCGGACCCTGGGCCCGTGGCTCGAGGTTCCCGCCTTGGCTGCGGCGGCGTGCGCTGCGGCGGCGTTCGGATGGGCGATCTACTGGGCGTGGGATCTCTCGCCCGTTCCTCCGCCGATCACGTTGATCGCCTCCGTGTCGGGGTGGGCTCTGACGCTGGCCGGCGGAATGCTCGCCGGGTGGGGATTGCGAGCGCGCGGTTGGAAGCCCCGCCGAGCCTGGCGCCCCGAGCGTGACGAGCTGCGCCAGCCCTATCGCACGATCCGGCGCCCGATCGTCCTCGGTCTATCGACCGTCCTGATCGGCCTGGCTATCCTCAGTGGCCGCCCGGCGGTCTGGCTGTGCGCCTTCGCGGTGCTTTTGGCCTGGAATCTGATCCTCGAACTGTGGGACTGGGAGCAGCGCCATCGCCTCCCGGCCTGCCGGGACTACATGCGCAGGACGGCACGCTACCTCCCGTTCCGGCGAAGGCGCCGGCGCGATCCCGCTGTGGCTCCGAAGGCGCAGAGCTAGGCCAGGCGCGCCGGGCGCCGGCGGTCTATTCGGTTGGCGAGAGCCGGGAGACGCTGCCGGATCGATCGACGAGATACACCGCCCCGTCGGCGCCGACCCCGAAAGACGTGATCTGGCGGTCAATATCGAAGAGCGCTTCGTTTTGCCAACCGCCGTCGGCGCTGCGCACGAGTCCCCAGACGCGCCCGGTGCAGAAGTCTCCGTACAAGTAGACACCGCTCCATTCCGGCAGCGACGGATCGCGCACAACGACCCCGCCCGTGACCGAGCAGCCTTCCGCATGGGAGTAGACCGCGACCGGATCGGTCAATCCGGGCGGGGCGGTTCCCTCATAGGGCTCGAAGCCTTCGCGGTAGTCCCAGCCTAGATTCTGGCCACCGGGCGTGCCGGCAGGGAGGACGTTGACTTCCTCCCACTGGTTCTGCCCCACGTCGGCGATGTACAGATCGCCGGTCTGCCGGTCGAAGGCGAAGCGCCATGGATTGCGCAGGCCCAGGGCCCAAATCTCTGGCCGGCCGCCTCCGGAAACGTAGGGGTTGTCGGCAGGCACCGCGTACGGATCGGCGCCATCGACGTCGATGCGCAGCAGTTTCCCGAGGACGGTGTCGGGGTTCTGCGCCCGACCTTCGGGATCTCCGGCCGACCCGCCGTCGCCGGCGCCGATGTACAGCATCCGATCCGGTCCGAAGGCCAGGCCGCCGCCGTTGTGGTTCGCATACGGTTGGCCATAGGTGAGGATGATGTACTCGCTTCCGGGATCGGCGGCACCGCCCGCCGGGGTGGCCGTGAAACGGGCGATCACAGTATCGCCGCGGTTGTCGGTGTAGTTGACGTAGAAAAACCCGTTCGAGTCGAAATCCGGGTGGAAGGCCAACCCGAGCAGGCCCTGCTCATTGCCCTGGTCGCCGACGCGATCACCGATATCCAGAAAGACCTCGGTGTCCGACGCCGCCGGATCAAACACCCGGATGACCCCCGACTGCTCGACGACGAACAGCCGCCCATCCCCGGCGTTCTGGACGTCGAGCGGGATGCGCAATCCTTCGACGACCGTCACCCAAGCGTACCCGGACGGATCCGGCAGACTGGCTGCCGACGACGGAGCGGTTGCCGAAGGCGCCAGGGTCTCCTGTAAAGGCTCGGTTGTGGGTGTAGGTACAGAGATGACCGGGGCGGGCGGAGGCGTCGGCGAGGTGCGCGGCGGAAGGAGGGCGCACGCGAGCAGAGCAGGGACCAAGACGGCGATGCGCAAACGCACGAAGGACCTCGATTGCGGTTGATAGAATTGTAACTGGCGCGCCGTCGGAGCCCCGAAACCGAGCAAGGCAGCCCACGAAGTACAGGATCGGTCCTGGGCACGATAGCCCCACGGGCTTCCGGGTCCGGGGCGGACCTCCCCGGCGGTCTGCGCTGGAAAGGAGCGCAAGAACCAGGTGACGGTGCCTCTTCCCCTTCCGGTTTCCACTCGATGGGACGGCGAAGCGCGCTTCGCCTTCGAGACGATGCAGGCGTCCTTCAGAATCCTGGAGGCAATCGGTCCGGCCACCTCCAAGCCGGTGCTCAAGTACGACTGGACCCCGGTCACCGTGGCCGATTTTGCCATCCAGGCCGCTGCGGCCGGCCTGCTCTCGGAACACTTCCCTGACGACGCCCTCGAGGCGGAGGAGGACGCCGGGTTTCTCCAGACTCAGAGGGGCATGCCTATGGTTGGACAGGCTACGCAAGCGGTGCGGACGATTCACCCAGACATCGATGAAGCGACGTTCCTGACGTGGCTGGCGAACGCGCCGTCTGAGTCCTCCCAGCGGAAGTGGGTTCTGGATCCGATTGATGGCACGATCGGCCTGATCCAGGGGCGTCAGTACGTCACGGCGATGGCCCTGATCGAGAGGGGCCACGTCGTCCTCGGCGCCATGGCCTGCCCGAAGTACGCCGGCTTCGGCGAAGACGGCTGCGTGACGCTCGCGATCCGTGGTGAAGGCGCCTGGGCGATCGGGCGAAGGGGCACGGGATGGACCCGCCTGCAGATGAAGCCCTCCGTCGACGGCCGGCATTCGCGCCTGATCCGCTCCGTGGAAGGCGGCTGGAAGGCGCGGCGCCGGCTCACGAAGATTCGCAAAGGCCTCGAGATGGACGCGGAGGAGATCCGGCTCGACAGCCAGGTAAAGTATCTGGCACTGTCGGCCGGCGACGGCGATCTCGTCGTGCGCCTTCCGCGCAAGCAGGGCACCAGGAAAGAGAACGTGTGGGATCACGCCGCCGGGACGATCACCGTCGAGGAGGCTGGCGGAACGGTGAGCGACGTTCGGGGCGAGGCGCTCGACTTCGGGAGGGGCGCTCAACTGGAGGGCAACCTGGGCGTGGTGGCCAGCGTAACGGGGTTGCATGGCCGGGCGATCGAGGCGATCCGCCCGGTTCTGACCGAACGAGAACTCCGAAGCTGACCCGGATCGATCGCCCGGGATTCTCGAGGCCTCACAGGCACGGAATCGAAGCCGACAGAACGGCAGACCGGCAATCAAAGACCTTCACCGATGGCATCGACAGCGGTTCCGGACGTCCAGTCCAGCCTGAACGCGCCACGCCGCACGGACCTCGCCGCGCTGGCGGTGGCGCTGCTCTGCGTCGCCGCCTCGCGATGGATCGCGGTCTCGGTTTTCGAGGAGCTTCCGCACCTCGAAGACGAATTCGCCAACCTGTGGCAGGCCGAGGTCATGGCCGACGGGCGGATCGCCTTGGCTTCCCCTCCGGAGCCGCAGTCCTTCCTCGTTCCGTTCGTCGTCGATCACGACGGGGTCCGTTTTGGCAAGTATCCGCCAGGCTGGCCGGCCTTACTGGCGGTCGGGGCGTTCGTCGGATTCCCTGCCTGGGTCAATCCTTTGCTCGCTGGAGTTGCGGTCTGGCTGACCTACCGCCTGGGGTCACGCCTGGCGGGCGGGTGGGGCGGGGTCCTGGCCGCGCTCCTCGTCGCGACCTCGCCGATGATCCTGATGCTCTCCGGCAATCTGATGCCGCACATGCTGACGATCGTCCTGACGTTGGCTTTCTCCCTGGCCTGGTTCGACCTGTTCGTGCCGAGAGGCGGCGCCCCGCTCGGCCCCGGCATGACCGGTCGGCGCCTGCTGGTGGCACTGGCCGGGCTATCGTTCGGGTTGCTTGCGATCACCCGGCCGTTGACGGCCCTGGCCGTCGCCCTTCCCTTTGGCGTGCACGCGCTGACGCTTCTGATCCGCCGACGGCCTGGCGTCGGGCGAGAGCTCCTCGGCCTTGGTGCGGGGGCGATCTTCGTCATCCTCCTGCTGCCGCTGTGGCAGTGGGCGCTGACAGGAGATCCGTGGGTCAACCCCTACACACTCTTTTGGCCCAACGATCGGATCGGCTTCGGCCCCGGGATCGGCGTCCTGGAGGGAGGCCACACGCTGCGCCAGGCGTGGATCAACACCCGCCACAGCCTGTGGGCGTGGCAGCACGATCTCTTCGGGTGGCCGTTCGTTTCTTGGATTTTCGTGCCCGTCGGTCTCTGGGCGGCGCGCAAGCGACCCGAAGGGTGGATCGCGGTCGGCGCCTTCGTCAGCCTCGCGGTCTGCTACCTGGCGTACTGGGTCGGTTCGTGGCTTCTCGGGCCGCGCTACTTCGTCGAAGCGGTTCCGGGGTTGGCGGTGGTCAGCGCCGCGGGGTTGCTCTGGGCGGGGGGTTGGCTGGGCACGGAGGTCCGTGCAGGGCGCGCCCGCAGGCTTGCTATGGCGGCGCTGCTTGCGATCCTCCTCGGAGTCAACCTCTTCGGCTACCTTCCAGGGCGGGTCGGAGGACTATACGGCCTCTTTGGGATCACACGCCAGGCGCTGGAGTCGTTCGAAGCTGTCCATCCTGGAAGGGCGCTGGTGATCGTTCGCCGCAACCCGTATTGGCACGGGTACGGAAACCTGCTCACGCTGACCGCGCCCTTTGTCGAGAGTGATCTCCTCTTGGCCTACGAGCGGGGCCCCGAGGTCGACCCCGAGGTGGTTGCCCTCTTCCCCGGGTTGCCGGCGTACGTCTACGATCCGGCGGAACCGGGGATGCTCCGCGCCGCGAGGTAGAGGCGCCCCGATCTTCCCCGGAAGCTCCAAGCGTCCATGAAGATGGATTTGCCTAGCCGAAGCGGCCTTCGACGTAGTCCTGGGTGCGCGGGTCGCGCGGGGTGACGAAGATCTCGCGGCCTGGGGCGAACTCGACCAGTTCGCCGCCGAGGATGAACCCGGCATGGTCCGCCATGCGGGCCGCCTGCTGGATCGAGTGGGGCACCAGGACAATCGTGTAGTTCGCCTTGAGCTCGTTAAGCGAAAACTCGACTTTCTCGGTGGAGATCGGATCGAGCCCGGAGGTCGGTTCGTCGAGCAGGATCACTTCGGGTTCGAGGGCCAGGACCCGCGCCAGGCACAGGCGCTGCTGCTGGCCGCCGGAAAGGGACGTCGCCGGCTGATCGAGGCGGTCGTGGACCTCGTCCCACAGCGCCGCCGCCGACAGGCTCCGATGGACGGCATCGTCCAGGCGGCGTCGGTCGCGCTGGCCGGCCAACTCGAGGCCATAGGTGACGTTCTGGCGAATCGTCATCGGCAGGACGACGGGCCGAGCGAACACCATTCCCACCCGTCGGCGCAGGCCGATCACGTCGGTCTCTCGGGTCAGGATGTCGACCCCGTCCAGCCTGATATGACCTGTGAGCCGCAAGACGTCGGTCAGGTCGTTGAGGCGGTTGATCGCCCGGAGCAAGGTCGACTTTCCGCCGCCGGCGGGCCCGAAGAGGACGGTGATGGCGTTGGCCGGAATCGTCAGGCTGATGTCCCGCAGCGACTCGCGCCCGTCAGAGTAGACGATCGTCAGGTGCTCGACGACGATTTTGGCTGCGCGGCCCTCCGGGAGGGGCTGCTGGCTGACGAAGGGCATCGGGATCTGGTGGGCCACGTTCGGAGCTACCACATGCGGCGGGCGCGGGCCCGCGAGCGAATGATCGTGGCGATGAGGTTCATGGCCAGCACCAGGATCAGGAGGACGGCCGCCGTGCCGAACTGAATCCCCGGCGGCATCCCCGGCACCTGGGTCGAGACGACGTACAGGTGATACGGAAGCGCCATCGTCGGATCGAGCGGCGAGGTCGGCAGGCGCGGCAGGTAGACGGCGGCGGCGGTGAACAGGATCGGCGCGGTTTCGCCGGCGGCGCGCTCCAGGCCGAGGATCACCCCGGTCAGGATGCCCGGCAGACCCTGCGGCAGCAGCAGCCGGCGGACGCTCTGCCAGTCGGTGCCGCCGAGCGACACGCTGACGACGTGAAAACTGTTGGGGACCGAGCGCAGGGCCTCCTCGGTCGTCGTGATGACGACGGGCAGAGTCATGATCGCCAAGGTGAGGGCGCCGGCCAGGATGCTCGTTCCGAACTGCATGAAGATGACGAAGAAGGCGAGGCCGAACAGGCCATACACGACCGACGGGATCCCGGCCAGGTTGAGAATCGCCACCCGGATCCAGCGGGTGACCGGAGTGGCCGGCGCATAGTGGGCGAGATACACCCCGGCAGCGATCCCGAGCGGGGCGACGGCCAGTGTCATCAAGAGCGTCAGGTAGACCGTGCCGAGGATCGCCGGGAAAATCCCGCCGGCCTTCAGGCCGTCGGTCGGGAAGGCGAAGAGGAATTCGGGCGTGATCGCCGCCAGGCCGCGTTGCAGGATGACGAAGATGATCATCACGATTGGGATCGTGGTGATGATCGCCGACAGGGTCAGGAGCGCGAAACCCAGGCGCTGGGTCCACTGACTCCGCCGGCGGCGACCGCGAAGCGGGGTGATCATCTCAGGACAGGATCCTCTCGGCCCGGGTGCGGGCCCGGAAGACGACGCTGGCGCCCACCAGGTTGACCGCCAGGGAGATGACGAACAGGAGGATCCCCACCAGGAACAGGACGTGGTAGTGGGTGCTGCCGCTGGCGACCTCGCCCATTTCGGCGGCGATCGTGGCTGTCATCGTGCGCGCCGGGGCGAACAGCGCGCCCAAGCCGCGGGGAATGACGGCGGCGTTCCCGGTGACCATCATCACCGCCATCGTCTCGCCAAAAGCGCGTCCGATCCCGAGCATGACCGCCGTCAAGACGCCGCCGCGCGCCGCCGGCAGGGTGACGCGCCAGATCGTCTGCCAGCGGGTGGCGCCGAGTGCCAGCGCGCCCTCACGATAGGCGCGCGGCACGGCGTCCAGGGCGTCTTCGGCGACGCTGACGATCGTCGGAATGGCGATCCACCCGAGCAGCAGGGCGCCGGTGAAGGCGGTGAGGCCGGTGGCCAAATTCAGGCGGGAATACAACTCCGGAGCCAGGATCACAATCCCGAGGAAGCCGAGCATGACCGAGGGCAGACCGGCGAGGATCTCAATGAACGGTTTGAGTACCTCGCGCACCGAGCGCGGGGCGACTTCGGCGATGAACACGGCCGTCGTCACGCCCAAGGGGACGGCGATCAACGTCGCGCCCAGGGTGACGATCAGCGATCCCAGGACGAGGGGGACCAGGCCGTAGTAGTCCTCGATCGGATACCAGCGGGCGCCGATCAGGTCGCCGAGCGGAACCTCTCCGAGGGTCGGCGTGCCCTCCAGGACCAGGAAGGCGAAGATCGTCAGGAGGATGGCGATCGCCGAGACGCCGGCGACGCGGATCAGGAGCGTGGCGAGCCGTTCGCCGTGGCGTCTGGTCATGGGGCCTCAGCCACCCTGAGGGGGACGAAGCCGAGCTGGTCGACAATCGCCTGGCCGGCGGGCGCGAGAATCCAATCCAGATAGGCCTTCGCCTGGGGCGTGGGCTCCCCGGCGGTGTACATGTAGAGATCGCGGGCGATCGGATACGCCCCTGAATTCACGGTATCGGCCGCCGGGAAGATGAACGGTCCGTCCGGGGACTTGCTGACGGCGACGACTTTCATCTCGTCTGTGACGTAGCCCAGGCCGTCGTAGCCGATGGCGTTCTCGTTGTAGACGATTTCGGCGGCGATTCCCTCCGACGATGGCAGCAGCAGCGTATCGGCGGCGAACAGGGTGTTGTTGTCCTTCTCGCCCTTGCGCAGGACCTCTTCCAGGAAGTAGACGTGGGTGCCGGAGTTCGTCTCGCGCGAGAGTCGGACGATTGGGCGGTCTTCTCCGCCGACTTCGGCCCAGTTGTCGATGGATCCGGAGTAGATCGCCGAGATCTGGTCGATCGTCAGGCGTTCGATCGGGTTGTCGCGATGGACAACGACCGCAATGGCATCGCGGGCGACGACGAGCTCCATCGGTTCGATCCCGTTGGCCTGGGCGTCGGCGATCTCCTCGGCCTTGATCTGCCGAGAGGCGTTGGCGACGTCGACCGTTCCGTTGATCAGCGCCGCGATGCCCGTCCCACTGCCCCCGCCGGTGACCGAGATGACCACCTCCGGGTGGTCGGCCTGGAACGTCTCGGCCCAGGCCAGGGCCAGGTTGACCATCGTGTCTGAACCCTTGTTGACGATGGTCCCGGTTGGGCCCCCTTGGGAGCCCCCGCCGGACGCCGGACCGCACGCGGTCAGCAGAGCGAGCACCGCGATCCAGACCGTCCACCGGGCGATGGTCTGCCGGAGCGAGGGCATGCGAGAGATTATACTTTCGAGGGGAGGCGTCGGGGCCCAGGGATGGCGGTCGAAGGCGCGTCGGACGGCGTCAAGTTCCAGGTCGAAGGACTCAACTTCTACTACGGAGACTCGCGTGCCCTGGCCGACGTGGCGTTGACGATCCCCGAGCGGAGGATCACGGCCCTGATCGGCCCTTCCGGCTGCGGGAAGTCGACCTTCCTGCGCTGTCTCAACCGGATGAACGAAACAATCCCCGGAACGCGAATCGAGGGGCGCGTACTCCTGGATCGGGAGGACATCTACGACCCCGAGATCGACGTCGTCGAGCTGCGCCGGCGGGTGGGGATGGTGTTTCAGAAGCCGAACCCGTTCCCGCAGAGCGTCTTCGACAACGTCGCCTTCGGGCCGCGGGTCCTCGGCCTGACGGGCAACCGCCGCGGATTGGCGGATCTGGTGGAGCAGTCGCTGCGCCAAGCGGCCTTGTGGGAGGAAGTGCACGACCGCCTGTCGGGAGACGCGCTGAGCCTGTCGCTGGGCGAACAGCAGCGCCTGTGCATCGCGCGGGTCCTGGCCGTCGAGCCGGATGTGATCCTGATGGACGAGCCGTGTTCGGCGTTGGATCCGATCGCCACGCTGAAGATCGAAGAGCTGATGCGGACGCTCTGCGCGACGTACACGATCGTGATCGTGACGCACAATATGCAGCAGGCGGCGCGGGCCTCCGACCGAACGGCGATGATGATGCTGACCGATGGCCGCGCCGGGACCGTGATCGAAATCGGCGAGACCCAGGCAATCTTCACCCGGCCGCAGGATCCGCGAACCGAAGCCTACATCACCGGAAGGTATGGGTGAACCGCCATCGGAAGGCCGCCGGAGCCGGAGCTCCGCGGCGGGGAGGGGTGCCATGAGCAGCGCCAAGCAAGTTGCACGCGCCCGGGCGACACTCGACCGGGAGCTGCAGGCGATCGAAGACAGCCTGCTGCGAATGGGAGACATGGTCGACTCGGCGATCGACCGGAGCCTCAAGGCCCTGGCCGAGCGCGATGCGGTCTTGGCCCAGAAGGTCGTGGATGACGATGCCGAGGTGAACCGGATTCGCTTCGACATCGAGGAGGCCTGCCTGGCGCTCATGGCCACCCAGCAGCCGGCCGCCAGCGATCTGCGCACGGTCGTCGCAGCGATGAGCGTCGTCGTCGATATGGAGCGGATGGCGGACCACGCCGCCGGGATCGGCCGGACGGTGATTCGCATGGGCGACGAGCCTCTGCTCAAGCCATTGATCGACATGCCGCGCATGGCGGCGTTATGTCGGGAAATGCTCCACGAGTCCCTGAAGGCCTTCATCGCCCGGGATGCCGAGGCGGCCAAGGCCATCGCCCGCCGGGACGAGGAGATCGATGGTCTCTACAACCAGATCTTCCGGGAGCTCCTGACGTTCATGATCGAGGATCCGCGCACGACGACCCGGGCCCTCTATCTGCTCTTCTCCGCCCATAACCTGGAGCGGATCGGGGACCGCATCACGAATATCGCCGAGCGCGTCGTCTTCATGACGAGCGGCGTGATGCGCGAGTTGAATCCGGAACCGTCGGACGCCTCCCAGCTGCAGTAGACACGGAACGGCGCCCCGGCGCTGGCCGCCGGGTTCGGGATCCCGACCTGCAGCGTTATAATGGCTCTGTGACCCTGACCCTTCCCGAATCCGCCGCCTCGGCGGATTTCGTTCGCACCCCGAGCCGCCCCTGGCACGCCGCCGAGATCGCCGCCGTTGCCGAGGGTCTGGGGACTTCGCCGGAGAACGGCCTGGCCGAGGCCGATGCCCAGCGCCGCCTGGCCGAGCACGGGCCCAACGAACTCCGCGAGGCGCCGCGGCCCGGGTTCTTCCGCCTCCTTCTAAGTCAGTTCAACAACTTCATCGTCCTGCTCCTGATCGGCGCGGCGATCGTGTCGATCGCCCTCGGCGACTACCTGGAAGGCGGCGCGATCCTGGCGATCGTGGTGCTCAACGCCGTCCTGGGCGTCGTCCAGGAACAGCGCGCCGAAGAAGCGCTCGCCGCCCTGCGACGCATGGCGGCGCCCGAGGCTCAGGTCGTGCGCGACGGCCACCGACGCAACCTGCCGGCGCGTGAGCTGGTGCCGGGCGACGTCGTCCTGCTCGAAGCCGGCAACTACATCCCGGCCGACCTGCGCCTGATCGAAACGTTCAACTTGCGAATCGAAGAAGCCGCCCTCACCGGCGAATCGCACGCCGTCGAGAAGGACGCCCGCAGCGTCTTCGCCCAGGACATCCCGCTCGGCGATCGCCGCAACACGGCCTTCATGGGAACGGTCGTCTCGTACGGACGCGGCCGTGGCGTCGTGATCGCCACCGGGATGCGAACGCAGATCGGCTTGATCGCTACGATGATCCAGTCGTTTCAGGAGGAGCCGACCCCGCTGCAGCGCAAGCTCGACCAGCTGGGGAAGGTCCTGGGGATCGCCGCGATCGTCGTCTGCAGCGCGGTGTTTGTGCTGGGATGGGCCCGCGGCTACCCGCCGCTCGAGATGTTCCTGACTGCCGTCAGCCTGGCGGTGGCGGCTGTGCCCGAGGGCCTGGCGGCCGTCGTCACGATCACGCTGGCGATCGGAATGCGCGAGATGATCCGACGGCACGCGCTGGTGCGACGCCTGTCGTCGGTTGAAACCCTGGGCTCGACGACGGTCATTTGCTCCGACAAGACCGGGACGCTGACCCAGAACCAGATGACGGTGACGGCGGTCTGGATCGATGGGACGACGTTCGAGGTCGGTTCGTCCGAAAGCGGCCGGGACGTGTTCAGCCACGACGGCAAGACAGCGCCGTTGGCGGACCACCCGGCGCTGGGCACGGCGCTGTGGGTCGGGGTCCTGGCCAACGACGCCGCCACCGAGCGCGGCTCCGGCGGTGGGGCGGCGAGAGTCGTGGGCGACCCGACCGAAACGGCCCTCATCCTGGCGGCGGCCAAGGCCGGCGGCGATCAGGATCTCCTCGGGCGGGCCTACCCCCGCATCGACGAGATCCCGTTCGACTCGAACCGGAAGCGGATGACGACCGTCCATCGCGTGCAGCAGCCCCACCCGGATGACCTCAGTCCGTTCTACGATGTGGAGCAGACCGGCTGGACGGTCACGGCGATGAAGGGCGCGCCGGACATCGTCCTCGACCTGTGCAGCCACGTCCAGACGATGGAGGACCGGGCGGAACCGCTCACCGAGGATCGCCGCCAGGCGATCCTCGACGCCAACAACGCCCTCACCGGGGAGGCCTTGCGAGTCCTCGGCGTCGCCTTTCGAATCGATCGCGAGGCGCCCGCCGCCGAGCCGGATACGCTCGAGCGCGGCCTGACCTTTGTGGGCTTGCTCGGGATGATCGACCCCGCCCGGCCGGAGGTCCCCCCGGCGCTGGCGCAGGCGCGCCGAGCCGGGATCCGGACCCTGATGATCACCGGCGACTACCCGAGCACGGCCCGGGCGATCGCCGAGACGATCGGATTGCTGCGGCCCGGCCACGCCGTGCGAACCGGAGCCGAATTCGAGGCGCTGAGCGATGACGAGGCGCGCGCCGAGGTGGTGCGCACCGATGTCTATGCCCGGGTCTCGCCCGAGCACAAGGTGCGGATCGTTGAGGCGCTCAAGGCCACCGACGAGATTGTGGCGATGACCGGCGACGGGGTCAATGATGCCCCGGCGCTGAAGCGATCCGACATCGGGATCGCCATGGGGATCACCGGCACCGACGTCGCCAAGGAAACGGCCGACATGGTGCTGACCGACGACAACTACGCCAGCATCGTCGCCGCCGTCGAGCAGGGGCGGGTGATCTACTCCAATATCCGCAAGTTCGTCTTCTACTTGCTCTCGTGCAATCTGGCCGAGATCGCCGTCATCTTCACTGCCACGCTGGCCGGCCTGCCGAGCCCGCTGGCGCCGATCCAACTGCTGTGGCTCAACCTGATCACCGACGGCGCGCCAGCGCTCGCGCTGGGCGTGGAAAAAGGCGATCCCGACACCATGGATCAGCCGCCGCGGCCGCCGCAGGAACCGGTCATCAACCGGTCGATGCGGCTGGGGATCGTCGTCCAGACGATCGCCATCGCGGGCGTGACGCTGGCCGCCTTTGCGATCGGGCTGCGCTTCTACCCCGAAGATCTGCGTACCGCCGAGACCCTGGCGTTCGTCACCCTCTCGGCTTCGGAGCTACTGCGGGCCTTCACCGCCCGCTCCGAGCGCTACTCGCTTCTGCGCATCGGCGTGTTCTCAAATCGGATGATGCTCTACGCTGTGACGGCTTCCCTAGTGCTCTTGCTGGCGGTCGTCTATCTGCCGTTCCTGCAATCGGCCTTCGATACGGTTCCCCTCACGGCCGAGCACTGGGCCGAGATCCTGCCCCTGCTGTTCATCCCCGCGATCGTCGCAGAAATCACCAAGTGGTTCCAGCGGCGCGCCGCCGCGCCGGCAGTCCTCGCCTGACCCCCGCATCGCTTCTCCGCGTTCGACTGTGGGAGTAGACTCCATCCCAGGTCTATGAGTTCTCGTCGCCTGACGTTGCTGTTGGCTGTATGGCTCCTGGGTTCGGCGCTCTCCGCGTGCCGACGCCAGTCGCTTCCGCCGGGGCCGGTGATCGTCGAGACCGAGGATCTTGTCCGGGCCCTGCGCCAGGCCGGCGCCGAGGTCCAACCGACGGCTCTCCTAGCCCTTCGGCCGGCGCTCCCGGGCGGTCAGACCTTCTTTGTGGGCCAAGAGAAGGTTGAGGTCTTCGAGTTCGAGAGCGAGGACGACCGCGACCGGGCGCTCGAAGCCCTCCTGCAAGCTGGGGCGAAACTTCCCAGCCTGTGGGCCCGCGGCCGGCTGATCGTCGCCTACGACGGCCTCGACGGGGGCACGATCGCGTTGCTCTCGGGCCTGTTGGGCGACTTGGTTCTCATCCCTCAGGACTTGGTGGTCGAGCCGTATCCCCCGGCGGTCGCAGCGGCCATCGCGTGGCTGAGCAAGACGGACGGGATCGATCCCGGATCGGTGAGCGTCATCGGCTACGAGCCGGTCGACTGGCCGGATGGTTGTCTGGGGCTTGGTGGGCCGGATGAGATCTGCGCGGCCGTCATCACACCGGGGTGGAAGATCGCCCTTCAATCCGGGGATGTTCCCGTGATCGTGCGTACCGATGAGCTCGGCGCTGTGGTCCGGCCGGAGTCGTAGCGCTCGGTGGCGTCAGGATCCTCCTCCGGTCTGACTCAAGCCCCTCCCTCCGAGGGGCGTTCTGATTCCCGACCGAGCCTCCTGCGCAAGCTGCCGCGCAATGTGTGGGCGGTCACGACGACGAGTCTGCTGACCGACGCCTCCACCGAGACGATCACGGGGCTGCTTCCGTTCTACCTGGCTCAAACCCTGGGGGCCTCCCCGGCGGCCATCGGGCTGGTGGAGGGCGTGGCGGATGCGACCGCCAGCCTGGTGAAACTGGCCTCGGGCTGGTTGAGCGATCGCTGGCGTCGGCGCAAGCCGCTGGCGGTCTTCGGCTACGGTCTATCCACGGGGGCGAAAGCGCTCTTGCTGGCCGCCGGCACTTGGCCGGCAGTGCTGGCGGCGCGGTTCCTGGAGCGGGGCGGCAAAGGGATCCGGACCGCGCCGCGTGACGCGCTGCTCGCGGATAGCGTCACCGCCGAGACCCGCGGCCTGTCGTTCGGCCTGCACCGGGCCGGCGACACCGCCGGCGCCGTGATCGGACTCTCGCTTGCCCTGGGCGTGGTGCTCGTGCTGGAATCGGCCGGTGCGCCCTTGAGCCTGCCGACGTTCCAGACGGCGGTCGTGGTCAGCCTGATCCCGGCGACGCTGGCCGTGCTCGTCCTCTGGGCGTTCGCTCGGGAGATCCGGCCTTCCGAGTCGAGCGCGGAGGCCGGTCCTGTGTCGATTCAGTCGATCCTGACCGACCGCAGGTTCCGGTGGTTCCTGGCGGCGGTGACGCTCTTCGCTCTTGGCAATTCGTCCGACGCGTTCCTCCTGCTGCGCACCGGGACGTTGGGATTCACGATTCCGCAGTCGCTGGCGTTGCTGATCGCGCTGAATGTCGTGCATGCGTTGCTGGCGGCGCCGCTCGGCGCCCTGTCTGATCGGATCGGGCGCCGACCGGTCCTGCTTGGAGGGTGGGGGCTCTATGCGGTCGTCTATCTCGGGCTGGCCGCCGCCCGGGCTCCGTGGCAGGTCTGGGTGGTGATCTTCGGCTACGGCGCGTACTACGCCGCCACCGAGGGAGTCGCCAAGGCGTTCGTCGCCGATCTGGTGCCGTCGGAAGGGCGCGGCCGGGCGTATGGCGCCTATCACGGGTTGATCGGGATCGCCGCCTTGCCGGCCAGTCTGGTTGCCGGGATCGTGTGGCAGGGGGTCGGGCCAGCGGGCCCGTTCCTGGTCGGGGCGTTCCTGGCGCTGGCGGCGGCCCTGGTGCTGTGGCGGCTGCCGGACTCCGGGTCCCGCTGATCAGGCGGCTTTTCGCAGTCGGGTGACGACGATGTACGCCTGCAGGCGGAGCCGCGCGCTCCGGCCGGCGGCTCGGATGGCGCGGCGCGCTTCCCCGGCAAGCCGGCGAGGCAGGCGGGTCGTCTCGAAGTTCTCCTCGACGTACTCCCGCAGTTCCTCGGCCGTGTCCCAGTAGGAGCAGCGGTAGAACGAACCGACCGACTCCAGGGCGAACAGGCCGCGTTGGAAGACCTCGCTTAGGGCCGCATCGGAGGCGGCGTCCAGGCTTCCGTCGCCCTCTTCCATTCTTCCAAGCTCGCGCACGACCCCCTCGTCGATCAGTTCAAGGGGGCGGTAGGGATGGTAGGGACGGAGGTCGACCAAGAGGGCGCCCGGCCGGAGAGTGCGATGGATTTCCTCCAGGGCATGGACCATGCCCTCGGGTTCCATGCATCAGAGTGACCAGGCGAGGATCGCCGCGTCGAATCGCTCGGAGGGCAACGGGAGGGACTCGCTTTCCGAGCAGATGGGGAAGACCACCCTCCGGTCGGGGCCGGTGCGATCCTCGAGCAAGACCTGGAGCGACTCGAAATCCGGATCGACCCCTGTGACGGAGGCCGTGCGCCCGGCGTAGGCCCAGGTCATTCGCCCGTCGCCGATGCCGATTTCGAGGACTCGGGCGCCTTCGAGTTCACCGATCGAGTCGAGTAGGGCCGCCTCGCGACCTTCGGGATCAAAGGAGGATGTCATTGGACGGCGGGACCGACGAGCCCCCGGCTCGCCGGAAGCCGCTGCCATTGTAGTCGGAAACCGCCGCCGGGCTGGCGTCAGCCCGCCAGCGACAGGCGACGCAGCAACTGGGCGTTGATCGCCACGATCACCGTGCTGAGCGACATGAACATCGCCCCGAGCGCCGGCGAGAGCAGGATCCCCCACGGGGCGAGGACCCCCGCCGCCAGGGGTAGGGCAACGACGTTGTAGCCAGTGGCCCAGATCAGGTTCTGGATCATCTTGCGGTAGCTGGCCCGGCTGAGGCTGAAGATCCTCACCACATCCAGTGGATCGCTCCGGACCAGGATGATCCCGGCCGACTCGATGGCGACGTCGGTCCCGGAACCAATGGCGATCCCGACGTCAGCCCGCGTCAGGGCGGGGGCGTCATTCACCCCGTCGCCGACCATGGCGACCCGACGCCCCTGTCGCTGCAGATCGGCGACGTGGCGGTCTTTGTGCTCGGGGAGCACCTCGGCGAAGACCTGATCGATGCCGAGCTCGCGCCCGACGACTTCGGCGACGGCCCGGCTGTCGCCGGTCAGCATCGCCACCTGGATTCCCATGGCATGCAGCCGATCGATCGCCGCCCGACTCTCGGGACGAATGACATCCGCCAGGGCGAGGGCGGCCACCGGCGACTGGTCCTGAAGTAGGAAGACGACGGTCTGCCCCTTCTGGCCGGCTCGCCGTTGGAACTCGCGCAACGGCGAAGGAAGTTCGACCTGCAGCCCTTCGAGCAGCCGCGGTCCCCCGACATGCAGCTGATGGCCGTCGACGGTGGCACGCACGCCGCGGCCCTTGATGGCCTCGAAGGCCGAACCCCGCGGCACGGAGAGGTGGCGCGCCTCGGCCGAACGACGGATCGCCCGGGCGATCGTATGCTCCGAATCGCCTTCGGCCGCCGCCGTCAGCGCCAGCGCCCGATCCTCAGTCCAACCGTCGACGACGGCGGATCCGACCACGCCGAACTCGCCCCGGGTCAGGGTGCCGGTCTTGTCGAAGATGACGGTGTCGATCAAACGCGCCTTCTCGAGCGCCAGACGGTCGCGCACCAGGATCCCGTTGCGCGCCCCGAGCGCGGTCGTGATCGAGACGACCAGCGGGACCGCCAGGCCCAGGGCGTGGGGGCAGGCGATGACGAGGACGGTCGCCACCCGGGCGATGACCTCGACGTCGAAGCCAACGGCGATGATCCAGGCGACCGCCGTGACGGCGGCCACGCCAAGAGCGAGGTAGAACAGCCATCCGGCAGCCTTGTCGGCCAGGATCTGGGTATCGGACTTGCTCTGCTGGGCCTGCTTGACCAGGCGCATGATCCCGGCCAGTGCCGTCTGGTCGCCCGTGGCGGTGACCCGCACCCGCAGGCCCCCTTCGTCGTTGATCGTGCCGGCGATCACGCGCATCCCGGGCGTCTTCTCCACCGGCGACGACTCGCCGGTGATCATCGCCTCATTGACGTGCGACTCGCCCTCGACAATCTCGCCGTCGGCCGGAACACTGGCACCCGGACGGATCAGGACGATGTCGCCGGATCGAAGGTGGCTCGTGGCGACGGTCTCCGTCCGCCCGTCGGGCGTCAGCCGCTCGGCGGTGTCCGGCATCAGTCGGGCGAGCTCCTGGAGCGCACCCGAGGCCTGGCGGACGCTGCGCATCTCAAGCCAGTGCCCCAAGAGCATGATATCGATCAGGGTCACCAGCTCCCAGAAGAAGGTTTCGCCCGAGAGGAAGACCAGCGCCCCCAGGCTGTAGACGAACGCGACGCCGATCGCCAGGGAGATCAGGGTCATCATCCCGGGGCGCCGGTTGCGGATCTCCGGACGGGCCATCCGCAGGAAGGGGAGGCCTCCATAGGCGAAGACGACAATCGAAAACACCGGAGTGACCCACGCGCTGCCGGGAAACGAGGGGGCGCGGAACCCAAACCATGCCTGGATCATCGGGCTGTACGCAAGGACCGGGATCGTCAGGATCAGCGATACCCAGAAACGACGCCGGAACATCGACTCGTGCCCGGTGTGATCGACGTGGCCCGCGCCGTGGCGGCGGTGCTCCGCCGAATGCGGCGGGCCTTGCTCGGAGCCGGCCGTCCTGCCTTCGGGGGGGTGTCCGTGCTCGGCCTGGGCGGCGTGTCCCCTCGCTCCAGGCTCGGCGTGGTGGGTGCCGTGTGCGTCCGGGTCCGGACCCGGGTCGTGCATGTCGTGGTGGCCATCGCGCTGCATCGAATCGTCCTCCGGCAAGGCCGTCGGCTCGGAATCACGCAGACGGCCGGCGATTCATCCCTCGGGTCCACCCGGCGGCCAGGTTGCGACCGCCATCCTTCGTCATTCTGCCATCAGGCGGAGGCGAGGGTGAGGGCCAAACGCGGCCGGCTGGCATAGGCCGAATCGCCTGCGGTCCGTGGTGAAACGGCTCTGGGCGCGGACGACGCCCCGGCCTACGATCTTGCGTGCGTCGTCGGACGCGGCAACCGATGCGACCTCCTTCCCTTCGTGTGCCAGGGCGAGCCTGGCTCAATGTGCTACCGCTCGAGTTCTCGCGACTCCCGCGCCGGGTCTGGGTGCCGATCGGAGCCGGGCTGCTGGGCGGGCTGGCCCTGGCTGCCGTATACCTGGGGATCGTCTCCATCGCCGAGTCGCCGCAACACGCGGCCGAGCTCTTCTGGGAGGACCGCGGGCTGGTCTTGCCGATTCTCGTCACCTTCGCGATCCAGGTCGGCCTCTACATCCGGGTGCGGCTCGGTCCCGTTGGCGTTGCCTCGGGGGCCGGGGCGTCGGCGGCCGGTGGGGGGATGTCGACGGTGGCGATGGTCGCCTGCTGCGCCCATCACGTCACCGACCTTCTGCCGATCGTCGGCGTCAGCCTCGCCGCGACGTTCCTGGCAGCGTGGAAGACGCCGCTGATGGTCCTCGGTCTGGCGATCAACCTTGCCGGGATCGCGTGGATGCTGGTCGTTCTGAGGCGGGAGGGCCACCCGGCGAGGCCGGCCTCGATCTCATGAGACCGATCGGCATCGTCGTTTCTCTCGCGGCGTTTCTCCTGGCGGCCTGCGGGGCTCCGTCGGAAACCGTATCGCCTCCGACCCGGACGCCCGTGCCCACCGGGACGGCTGTCGTCACTCCAACCGAAGCTTCCTTGGGAGAACCGTCCGAAGATCTGGCCCGCTACGACACGCAGGGTGTGGTCGAATTCGCCGTCCTACCCCTTGGGCTCGACCCGCAGGCCGAGACGATCGAGTTCGAGATCGGGATGAACACGCACTCGGTCGATGTTGGATGGGATCTGGCGGCCCGGTCGGTCCTCCGGACGGACACCGGGCTCGAGGTCTCCGGGAGCGCCTGGCCGATCGGGTCCGGGCATCACTACGGGGGGATCTTGGTCTTCCCCGCCTCCACGCCGGACGGCACCCGGCTCCTTGAAGGGGCCGGCACGTTGACCCTGATCATCCGCGACACCGACGTCCCCGAACGCATCTTCCTCTGGCATTTGGATTGAGCGCCAGGCGGCCGATGGGCCATTCTGCCCACGTTCGAAGGGGCCATGTGGCGCACCCCGCTCCCTGGGCAGGTTGAGACAATCGTCAAAGACCGGCCTGAGAAGGGAGAGACAGACCCATGAGAGGAATTCCATCGATCGGTGCGGCCATTCTGGCCGTGGGGTTGGCGGCCTGCGCCAGCGCTCCGACCGGCCCGCAGGAGTTGACGGTGACCGCCGTCGATCTGGCCTATGAACCGGAGACGCTGGAGGTCGTGGCTGGACGCCCGGTGATCTTGACGATGGTCAACGAGGGCGCCATCGAACACGATTTCAGCATCATGGAAATCCACGTCGAAGCGGTGGGTGAGGTCCATGAGGAGGAGATGGAGCACGAGATGGGCGGGATGGATCCCGAGCTCCACTTCGCCGCCCATGCCGGTGAGACAAGCTCGCTCGAGTTCACGCCGACCGAAGCCGGATCGTATGAGTTCTTCTGCTCCGTCGCGGGACACAAGGAAGCCGGAATGGTCGGGACGCTGGTGGTGAAAGCCCGATAGGCTCCCAGCCGTCGCATAAAGACACAGGGCCACGCCGACGGGCGTGGCCCTGTTCGTTTGGGGCAAGAGCTCCGGCTAGTCGACCCAGTTCGACAGGACGGTCACCGTCCGCTCCGGCTCCGTCGGGTCATCGGTGAAGATGTGGACCCGGAAGTTGTGCCGCCCGCCCATGTCTCCGTGCATCATGAACTGCATCCAGAGTTGCGTTCTCTCGCCTGGCTGGAGGACCGTCGCACCGACGGTCGGGATGGGCGGTCAACACCCCTCGACGACCTCGATGTAGGGCGCGGCGGTCAGGCTCAGGGCCTGGTCGCCGACATTGGCCAGGACGAACGCCGCTTCGACCGTCTTTCCGAGCTTGACGTCGCCGAGGTCAACAACCTCCGCGTCGACCTGGAGCTTCGGCTGCCCGCGCACCTCGATCGGCACTTTCCGGCCGGGACCCCCGATGACGGCCAGGGCGCCGAGCAGAAGCAGGACGGCGCCCCCCCCGATCACCAGGGCGACCGGCAGGATGTTGCCGTTGCGGTCGATGCCGCGGCGCTTGCGTGGCTTGTTCATTTACTCTCCTCGAAGATGAATGTCCACAGATAGTCCGTCAGGGCCCACGTCTGGGCTTCGGTGAAGATCAGGCCCCACGAAGGCATGCCGGTGCCCATCCCGCCCCGGACAATCTTGCCCTGGAGCAGAGCGGAACTGGCCCCGAGCATGTGTTCCGCGTCGGTGAAGTCGGCCGGGTTGGAGGCGTGGCCGGCGGGCTCGCCCTCGTGGGTCGGCGCCACCGGGGTGACCACCACCCCGCGGCCGTCGCCGGTCTCCCCGTGGCAGGCGGCGCAATTGTCGGCGTACAGCCTTTGTCCCTCCGCCAGCGTCGCCGGTGTCGTCGTCGAGAGCCACAGGTGCGCCACCAAGTCCCAGACCTGGGCGTCGGTCAGACCGCTGGTCGCCTGGGACTCGCGCAGGGACGCCCAGATCTCGACCGGCGGGCGAGCGATGAAATCGGTGCGCGTCCGGTTTCCTTGCGGCAGGGTCACGCCAAGCGCCGCCCCGCGTGCGGCGGACGGACGGCGCGACGGGACGACCTCGGCTTCGTGATGAGCGTCGATATCGATCCCGAGTCCGATGTACGTCGCCGGCTCGGGACCTGGCGCGGGCTCACCCGGTCCCGACACCTCGACCACGCCCCGCATCCGCCAATGGTCGGGGCCGCACCAGCGGGTGCAGTAGTAGGTGTAGGTCCCCGGTCGCTCGAACACCAGGCTGGCGAGGACCGGCTGGCCGGGCTCGAGATCGATCGAGGGCAGACCGGACCGGCCGATGGCGAATCCGTGCACCACATCCTCGGAGATCAGGCGAAGTTCAAGGGGTTCGCCGACGACGGCGTGCAGGACGGCGGGCTGCCAGCCGCCTGCCTCGGCCAGCCGCGCGTGCAGCGTCGGGGTCGACTGACCGGCGCGCCAGGCAACCAGCAACGCCACGGGAACAGCCAGGATGACTACGACCAGCCCCCAGCGGGCCGCCGTCTCGGAGGTCAGCCGGCGAAGACCCATAGCATCCCCGAAACCAGGGCGAGGCAGAAGGCGCCGACGGGGGCCGCCGCCCGCAGCCCCCCGTTGTGGCGCTGGGCCACTCGGACGGAGCGGTAGATCGTCCACGCGAGCCCGCCGGAGAGCACCACGACCAGGGGCCAGATCCCGAACGGGATCGGCGTCCACGGGATCGCGTTCCCGCCGAGTAGATTCCACCCGAGGCTGAGCGGGTCGGCCAGGGCCGGAGCGAGGTAGGCGAGGTTCGCCAGGACGAAGGCCAGGCTGAACGCGGCCCAGGCGGCGATCCCCAACGGGATGAGCGCCGACGAGAACGATCGGGCCCAGGTGAGGTCGGTCCATCGACGGCGTCCCGGCCGGCCGATGGCGGTCGCCAGGAAGAAGGACCCCGGGATCACGACGACGGCGATCAGAAGAAAGGAGGCGGCATACCCGAACCAGGCGGCCGAGCCGACGTCCAGCGCGGCGCGCCGCAGCGCCGTCGAAGGTCCGAGCAGGACCAGGGCGTAGATCAGGGCGCTTCCGAGCAAAAGCAGGCTCTTGAAGAGTTCATCGGTGCGGGGCGCGGCGGACCGGGCCAGATCGGCGCCGGGTGGGCGAAGGTTGACGGCGACGTTGTCGAGCGGGCAGGTGCGGAGGCATTCGAGACACACGCCGCACGAAAGGTTGGTCGAGAGCGAACCGGGAAAGACGA
>DATIPT010000153.1:0-1896 GCA_035471625.1 Anaerolineales bacterium | reverse complement strand
CCGCCTCGAGGAAAGCCTCCAGGGTAGCCATCAGTCCTTCCTTGTCGCCGCTGGCCTGCTGCGCCGTCAGCTTCCAGGCGAGGATGACCCTGCGGTCGTCGAGGGTCAGCTCCGGCAGCGCCTCGAGTTTCGCCAGCCCCTCGAGCACTTCCGGCCACTTCTGTGCTTCAAGCAGCTTCTGCACGGGGCCCGCGTTCTTGCGGAATTCCTTGCTGAACTCGCGCGTGTCCGCCGGCTGCTCCTCCTGCTGCTTCTTTGCGGCCAATGCCACCTGGGGCAGCGAGGCCAGGGCGGCCATTGCGACGCCTGCAAGCAGCAACGCGGACATTCGATTCGACAAAACCATGATCTGTACCTCTCCGGGGTCCTGTTCGTTGCAGGGCCCTGCGGCCCTGTCGAACCGCTTTTTATACCCTAAAAGCGGCCCTCCTGTCTCGCCCCGGATCCTACCAATACTGACCGGCGCCAGCGGGCGTAGGTTCCGCGAGCCCGGAAATATCCACTCCCGGACGGCAGGTTCAGCGCAGGTTCAGGTCCGGGCGCGACGAGCCGGCGGTTCACAAAAAAAAGGGCCCGCTCGGGCGGGCCCTCAGTTTCAGGATGATTGCTTGTGTCGACCCATCTCAGCCAGCCCCGCCCTTGCCGGGCGGTTCGGCTATGAAACCGATCTTCATCAGTCCACCGCGCTGGAGGTTGAACAATACCTCTGCCACATACTCGTAACGCACACGCCGGTCCGCACGAATGTGAATCTCGGGCTGCGGATCCTTGACGGCCTCCTGCAACACGTAGTTCAGCAGCTTGGTGCGGTCGATCATGCTCTCGTTCCAGTAGATCGTGCCGTCGAAGTCGATGGAGAGATTGATGTTCTCCGGCTTCGTGACCGTCGGCTGGTTCACCTCCCGCGGCAGGTCGATCTTGACCGCGTGCGTCATCACCGGAATGGTGATGATGAAGATGATCAGCAGCACCAACATGATGTCGACAAGCGGAATGACGTTCGGCTCCACCATGGGTTCCGAGCTATCGCCACCTACCGAGACGGCCATGGTCTATTTCCTCGCGGCGGCGCCGGACTCCACGCGGGAACCGGCGACCAGGGCGGCCTGGACGTCGTGCGAGAAGTAGGTCACCCGCTCGATCAGCGACTTGTTGCCACGCGTCAGGGCATTGAAGCCCAGCACCGCCGGCACCGCGACGGCAAGGCCGATGGCCGTCATGATCAGCGCCTCGCCGATCGGGCCGGCCACCTTGTCCAGGGAGGCCTGGCCCGCGATCGAGATGCTGATCAGCGCGTGATAGATCCCCCACACCGTGCCGAACAGGCCGACGAAGGGAGCAGTCGCGCCGACCGACGCCAGGACCACCATGCCGCTTTGCAGGCTCGACTGCAGCATGTCCGAGCGCTTCTGCACGTGCGTCTCGATCCAGTCGCCGAGCTCGATATTGCTGGTGACGTCCTTGGCGCTCTTGCGGTGATGTTCAACCGCGCGGATTCCGTCCTCGGCGATGTCGCGGAAAGGATTGACCTTGCCCTTCAGCTTGCCGATCCCTTCCTGCAAGGACCCGGAATTCCAGAAGTTCTTCTCGGCATCGGAGGCAACCTTCTTCAGGCTGCGATGATCCAGCCACTTGTTGATCATGACCCACCATGACCAGAGCGACATCACGCCCAGGATGACGAACACGCCCTTGCCGACATAGTCGCTCTGTTCCCAGAGCGCTGAAATGCCATATGGGTTTTCAGTAGCCATTATTCATTTCCTTTAACAGAAGCAAACATCCCGAGAAGGCACGCGTGAGGCGCCCCGCTCGACCTTATTAAGCAAGTCAAATCAAGGATCACTCAAGCTTGAACGTAATCGGCAGCGACGCCTGCGCCTCGACCGCCTGTCC
>DATIPT010000152.1:0-4123 GCA_035471625.1 Anaerolineales bacterium | reverse complement strand
ACCGGCTGGAACGACGGGGTTGCAGAGCATCTTGAATGCCCGCACCACGTCGGGCGCGGTGACATCGCGCGGCGGCGTGCTGTTCCAGCGTACGCCGCTGCGCAGGCGAATCGTGTACGTCAACCCGTCGGCACTGACGCCCCCGTTCTCGCGCGAAGGACTCTCGCGTGCCAGGTCGGGCACCGGCTGCATCTTGATCGCGTCGTCCGGTGATGGCGGATAAGCGAACAGCTGGCGCGCCAGGGGCTCCAACTCCCAGATCGTGTACACGGTAAAGGTGCCCGTCGTGGTCAGGTGATCGACGTCGCTCTGGCCGACGATCTCCAGCGTGCCGCCACGCACCGGTGGACCCGCTTCGTCGACCGGCTCGCTCACCCGGCGCTCCGTGCAGGCGGCCGTGCCCGCGGCCACAAGTCCGAGACAGGTGACTGCGATGAGCCGGCGACACCGACCCGGTTGCCTCACGCGCGATCTACCAGGCCGATCGGCGGCATTATCAACGCGCCTCGGGGGACGTGGTGGCGTCGGCGAGCCAGACGGCAATGGCCATCGGGTCGTTGCCGCACACCGGCCGGGCACAGTCGAGTCGGTCGCCGCACGGATCAATCGACCCCCCTGTCGAATGATGCCTGGACGGCACACTGGTGCCGGCTAGCGAGAAAGTGCCAGCGATCAACTGGGGGTGTCAATCCGACCCGATTCCGGGCAGTCCGATGGTGCCCGCCATTGGCGCCCGATGGCCTCCCTGCCGCAGGGACAGCGGCATGAGAATCAAGAAGTTAAGAGTGGTGACCGGATCCGGGCGAGCCGGGGCTCGATGCGACGACACACAATGTTCCGTCGCACCCGGCGAGCGCCTGAGCGTAGGCGAGGGCCGGACCCGGCAGGACAAGCCCCGGCCTCCCGGCCGGGGCCATTCCCCATCAAAGTCGATCCGACGGGTAGCGGCTGACCCTTGCTGCTAATCCCCTTCCGGCACTTCGACCGTCGCCCGGAAGCCGTAATGCGTCGGGAACAAGAGCGGGTTCGGCACGCCGTAGGGCAGCACCATCAGTTCCCCGGTGTAGGGGTTCTGGTCCGGCGCATAGATCCACAGCTTCGTGTCCAGGATGGTCTCGACCGAGCAATCGTCGCTGGTCAGCGTGTGGCCGGTCAGCTTGCCGATCCACACGATGTCGCCCACGGCGTCGACCGCGTAGCCGATCATCGTCCAGTTGAACGTGTTGCCGCCGCTGCGCTCCCAGACGCCGTGCAGCGTGTTCATCCTCACGGCCGTCGGGAACAGGTATTGCAGCGTGGGATCGAGGTTCAGGTATTCAAGGCTGTTGGTGCCGGCATTGTTGGAACTGCCGGTCGCCGACACCACCCATCCCGTCAACGCGTCATTGTTGTACGGGTCGAAGCCGAACCACGTGCCCAGGATGGAGCACCCCTTGGCACCCCCGGCCAGTGCCAGCCCCGGGGCGGCGAGCCCCAGTGCCAGGATGGCCGTGCCGATGCCGCGAACGATCCTTGTCTTCATGACTGTCCTCCTTGCAGCGAACGCTGCCACGTCCGGCTCGGGTCATTCCCACCTTGGCTTGGATCGCGCTGGAGGTTGACGCGATGCCGGAACCAACTCGCCTGTTCAGGTCACCATCGAACCAGTCCAGATTCAATCCGGACTTGAGGCAACAAACCGCCCGGGCGCCTGCTCCGCTGTGAAGCAGCCCGGAAACACGGGGATGACATTGCTCTCTGTTCTTGCTCCGCGACTCCACCCCGCCCCGCTGGTGGGGCGCGGTCGACTTCCTCAATGCCGGGCCGAGCCTGGCCGCAACCGACCCGATTCCGAGAAGTCTGATGGTCCCCGCCATCGACACCCGATGGCCGCCCCGCCGCGGGGAAGCGGCATGGGAATCAGCGAGTTAGAAGTGGTGGCCAGGGACGGACCGATTCGCGAAGCGAATCAGGACAGACGAGCGAAGCGAGTCTGCCCGAAGGGCGAGAATCGGCTCAAGCCGATTCGAGTCAATCGAACCATCGACACGCGGATTTTCAGTAGCTCAGAGACCGCGGTTCGGTGTGAGCAAGCTGAAGACCGGGGACTAGTTCCTGCGCCCAACTTGGGAGCGCGCTGGCATCCGCGCGATAGGGTGCGCCGTCCGGTCACTTGCGAAAGATCTTGCTCGTAGCGCGCGATCAGTCGGCGTAGAGCGCCGCCAGGCGGGCCTGTTCGTCGGGTGACAACGGCGAGGCGGAGAGCGCCTGCTTCATCAACTCCATGATCTCCCCGAGAGTAATGTTAAGAACGGGCTGGAGTTGCTCCAGATCAACACCTAGCTCCTCGCGAGCAATGTCCTCGCCGTAGGGGAGGTTGATCTGGCCGAGAAGCCTCGCCAGCGCTTCCTTGTTGGGGATGGGTGCGTCGGGCCTACCGGTCAGCATTGCAAACTGGAGGAAGAGAGCGGTGGGCCAGAGTGCGGAGTGACGGTGAAATAGGAAGTCGGGGCTGTCGGCTCCGATCACCGATGGAATGAAGAGCAGCGGGTAGACGATTTGCAGGTGCGTCACGTTTCCGGTGACGAACGCCAGATTCCAGCTCTCGAAGAGGCTCGTCCACTGCTGAGAGACATCGAACCTGAAGGCCGTGGTTTGCGCGTCCAGTGTGATCGTCTTGAGAGGGATGGCCGAGAGGGCCGCCCCGGCCAGGGCGTTGTCGCCAAAGCCGGCCGCGTTCTCGGTCACGGCAGCCTCGAGGATGTTTAGCCTCTGACTGGCCTGCCCGTTCTTGATCTCCTCCTCGGTGATGCTACCGCGCTGCCGGATCATGGCCCTCGTCGTGTAGACCAGGTCATGACTGACAAACTTGGTGGGAAGGAACATGCGGCCCCCGTTGATCCTCTTAAAGTCCTCCAGGGCACCGACCAGGTCACTGCGGATGCCTAACGCCGCGCGCTTATTGAGCAGGTGCGCTTGGATTCCAATCATGAACGATGGGTTGTCGACGATCTCCTCAGTCAGCGCATCGAGCAAAAAGGCGTGGTGAAGTGACCTCTTGATGATGGCTTTGCTCTTCTCGTCCGCGACCGTCGGGATCAGATCCCGTTCAAGCGCCGCGCAAAGGAAATGCTGTATGGCCGGCTGCCTGGAGACGATCGCGGCGCGCGTCCGCTCGAGCATGGGACGCAGAGGCAAGGGCGCGGCGAGGCTCCCGGCGAACAGGATCCTGGCGGGCGGAAAATCATCCAGGAACATGTCCTCTCTGAGAATGCTCGCGAGGAGCGCTGGGTCGGTCTCCATTCCGAGATCGATGCCCAGCCTCTTGAGGACCAGATCCACGCACGCTTTGGGCTCTTGCTTCGCGCGGAGGGCGGATTCCGGCTCACCTTGTTCCGCGGCGAGTTGCTCACCAGTCGAGGTTCCGATACCCGCGTAGGCCGTCTGTATCACCCAGAGTCCTGCCATCGCCAGAAACCGGTACCAAGTGTTCATGACCCACTACTCCCGCTGACAGGTGTGGATGCAACCCGCTTAGTCCGCGTGGACTTGCCCCGCTTCCGTGGATAGGCAGTTGTTTAGCATCCATGTGCACTCCGTGGTTATCAGTGCTTATCCGTGCCCGATCCCCCGCTCCTGCGGGATTCGAACGCCCCACCCACTTCCCGATAGTCCGCGGGTCAGCCATCAATGGCCCCGGATGGTCCGCGGGCGATACCCGGAACCCGAGTCAAATCATGGAGTTAGAAGTGGTGGCCAGGGACGGAATCGAACCATCGACACGCGGATTTTCAGTCCGCTGCTCTACCAACTGAGCTACCTGGCCACGGTAGTCCCCGCCGGACGGCGGGCCATCGGAAGGGGCGGAATTAGACCCGAGGGGCTCCCCTCCGTCAAGGACGTGGCCCCGCACGCAGCCCCTTGGATCTCGGTGATTCCGGACCGTTGGCGCGTACGATATCCGGCATGCCCACCGCGTTCGTCTTTGCCGGCGGCGGCAGCCTCGGCGCCGTCCAGGTCGGGATGCTCAAGGCGCTCGTCGCGGGAGGCGTCTCGGCCGACATGACCGTCGGCGTATCGGTCGGGGCCATTAACGCGGCGTTCTTCGCGGCGGACGCCACGGCCGAGGGCGTCGCGCGCCTCG
>DATIPT010000151.1:0-2655 GCA_035471625.1 Anaerolineales bacterium | reverse complement strand
GAGAAGAGGCGGTCAGTCATCCTCAATCAGCAACCAGCTTTCAGCGGCCAGCCGCCAGCTGTCAGCGATCGGCCCTCAGTTTCCGTATCAACCCGGCAAGCATTCGCTTGACTTCTTCAACTCGGCCCGAAAGCTCGCCATGATCCGAGGTCGCAAGGTACCCCAAATCCTTGGCGACAAGAAGGTGGTATTCGGTCTCACTCGCCGAACCCATGGATATTTGAAGGAAGCGTGAGAACTCCGCCTCACCATCCCTGCCGCACCCTTCCGCGATGTTGGCCGCGATTGACTCCGCAGATCTTCGCACCTGGGCCGTGAGCCCAAATTGCTCATCCTTTGGGAAGCCCCCCGTCGCCCGGTAGATTCCCAGAGTGACCTCATGAGCCTTCTGCCAAACGTGCAAGTCCCTGAAGTCCCTCATCCTCGAGATGTCTTGGCTGACGGCTGACTGCTGACGCCTGACCGCTGTCCCTGAAGCGCCCGCCAGACTCGCTCCGGAGTGATCGGCGCGATGCGCACGTCGGCGCCGCAGGCATCGAGGACGGCATTGCCAACCGCCGGCGCGACGCCGTCCATGGGGATCTCCGCCACCGCCTTGACGCCGAAGGGATGGCTCGGCTCGATCGTTTCGACGAAGATCGTCTGGAGCTCGGGCATCTCATGCGCCTGGAAGATGTGGTAGTCGCTCAGCGAGCGCTCGCGCGGGCGCCCTTCCCCGTCGTAGCGCATTTCTTCGCACACGGCATAGCCGAGGGCCTGGGTCATCCCGCCCTCGATCTGCCCGGAAGCGGTCAGCGGATTGACGATCACACCCGAGTCGACGGCCATCACCAGCCGATCGACATGGACCGCCCCGGTTTCGGTATCGACCGTGACCTCGGCGAACTGCGCCGCGAACGGCACAGGCGATACCGGCGAAACGAACGACGCCACCGCCATAATCTGTTCCTGGTCCTGATGATGGAGCGCATCGAGAGCGACCTCGGCCAGCGTCACCGAACTTCCGTCCGGGGCCCAGGCGCGTCGATCCTTCAGCCGCACCGCCGTCGCCCGGACCTTCTTGCCGATCTGCTCGCTGAGCATGCGCGCCGCCCGCACCCGGAGCCGTTCGGCCACCTGCTCGGCCGCATGGACGACGGCGGCGCCGGAGATGTAGGTCGTACTCGAGGCGTATGCGCCCTTGTCGAACGGCGTGAAGTCGGTGTCGGAGGAGTACACGATCACATCCTCCACCGGAACCCCGAGCACCTCGGCCGCCTGCTGGGCGAGAACGGTATCCGAGCCGGTCCCCAGATCGGTCGCACCGACCAGCAGGTTGAACGATCCATCGTCGTTGATCTTGATGCTGGCGCCGCCCATATCGAGGTACGGAATGGCCGTGCCCTGCATGACGGTCGCGACGCCGATGCCCCGGCGCAGGTGCGGCCGTCCCGCTACCCGGCGCCAGCGTGCATTCCCGTGCTTCTCATACCACCCGATCGCCGCCGCCCCCTGCGCCACGCATTCCTCCAGGCCGCAAGACTGGATCGTCTCCGGGCGCGGCTCGCGCCCCTCCGACCAGGCTGTGCTGAACGGATGCAGTTCACCGGCGCGCAGGGCGTTCTTCAAACGGAATTCGAGCGGGTCCATCCCGAGCGATCGGGCGATCTTCTCCATGTGCCGCTCAACGGCCCAGAAACCCTGGGGCACGCCGTAGCCGCGATACGCCCCGGAAGGCGGCGTGTTGGTGTAGACGATATCGGCGTGGAATCGAATATTCGGGGACTTGCGGAACTCGCCGTCGCCGACATACAGGGCCATCGACTTGTGCCCGGTGTTGCCCGTGACGGTCAGGGCGTGGCATCCGTACGCCCCCGTATCGGAAAGGACGATCATTTCATTCGCCGTGATCGTGCCGTCGCGCTTCACCCCGGTACGCATCCGGATGCGCATCGGATGGCGCGAGCGCGAGGCCGTCAGCTCTTCGTCGCGGGTTGTCTGGAAGCGCACGGGCCGCCCGGTGGCGATCGTCAGATGGGCGGCGATGTCTTCGACCAGGACCTCCTGCTTGCCGCCGAAGCCGCCTCCGATGCGCGGTTTGATCACCCGGATCCGTTTCGCCGGCAGGCCGAGAACAGGCGCCAGCTGGCGTCGTGCGTGGAACGGCACCTGCGTGCTCGTGCGAATGACGAGGCGGTCGTCTTCGTCCCAATACGTGATGACGACATGCGGCTCGATCGAGGTCTGCTGGACCTTGGGCACTTCGTATGTCTGCTCGAAGACCTCGTCCGCTTCGGCCAGGCCCTTCTCGACGTCCCCGATATCAATGTGAATATGGGCCGCCAGATTGCGCTGGGGATCGCACTCGGCAAACGGGACGTACTCCGGCTCGTCGTGGATGACCGGGGCGCCTTCCACCATCGCCCCTTCCGGATCGAGGATCGCTGCGAGCGGCTCGTATTCGACCTCGATCAGCTCGAGCGCCTGCTCGGCGATCGCTTCGGTCTCCGCCGCCACCAAGGCCACTCGGTCGCCGACGAAGCGCACCTTGTGATCGAGCGAGAAGGAATCGAGCGGGCCGGGGATCGGGTGGGATTGCCCGGCGGTCGAATACACGACGCGCGGGACGTCCTCATAGGTCAGCACGGCCGCCACGCCCGATAGGTTGCGGGCCTT
>DATIPT010000150.1:0-5372 GCA_035471625.1 Anaerolineales bacterium | reverse complement strand
ACATGCCAGGCCGTTCCGCTGGTCTCGTACGAGTAACCGGGAAACGACCCAGCGACACACTCGCCCCACCCCTCGATCCCGTTCGCGCCAACCCGCAAGATGATCGCCTCGCGATCGTGCTCGACGCCGAACGAGGTCTCGAACGGCGCCACGAGGCGCATCGAGATGTGGCGGATCTCGATCCAGTCGATCGGCCTCATCCGAACGTGCTTTCTCCGTGCGATAGCAAGTAGTAGGCGCGTGGCACCGTCTCACCCCCCAGGTAGACAAAGTCTGTCACCAGGAAGCCCTGGGCGAAGAGATCGACGAAGAGCGATCGGGAGTGCTCCCGCCAACGCAGCGCCAGGTCCTGGTCGGCGGTCTTCAGGGTCAGGAAGTCTGGAGGGATCTCGACCAGGATCAGATTCCCTTGGGGCCGCTCCGGGGTCTCCGGCGGCACCGGGAAGCCGTCTTCGCGCAAGCCGGAGGGGTTGAGTTTCTGCGCCCCGGCTTCCAGGTAGTGCGCCAGATCGAGTGGCGGTCGGGCCGAGGTCAGGCGCGATTTGACCCGATTCGAAGTGACCCACCAGTCGACCTCAAAGCGGTCGGACGGAAGGCCGACGTTCAGGCCGTCGCGCATCCGTCCGTAGGCATCCCGGATGTAGGTCCGGCAGACGGCACCGAGGCGACGGATATTGAGATGGGCATTCAGGCTCAGCAGGGGATCGTAGGTCCAGGTCGCCAGGCGGACCCCCTGCTGGAGGACGGCCTCCCGCTGGGCGAGTTTGAGACGGTAGCCGATCCCTCGGGATCGTGCCCGGGGGTGGACGGCCAGCATGTGTGAGCAGTGCTTCAGCCGGGCCATCGCCACCCGATCGGGATGCGAGGAGTCGGTTCCGAGGAATCCGAAAACCATCCCGACCATATCGTCGTCTTCAAAGGCCCCGAGGACAACGCCGCCGGCGTGGGCTACGGCCAGGAGGAGATGCGCCGGGACGATCTCGGTTTCATCTCCTGTCCATACCGACCGCTGGAGTTCTTCGACTCGGGCCATGTCCTCGGGCGTGGAAAGCGGCCGAATCTTCAGCGAGTCCTCATCCATGTTCTCCTGCCTCCCGTCGCAGCTGCCGCTGGAGCCATACCAGGCCCCATCGCCGGCCTCGAAGATACTCCAATTGGGCTTCCATGCGCGCCGGCTGAAGCCCGAAGGCTCGCGGCAGCGTCTCCAGCGAGGCGACCCGGTTGGCCGCAAGGTAGTCGACCAGGAAGGGCGTGAACGGGGGTCTCCGCAGAAGCATCTCCCCGACCCGGATCAGGGCCCGAACGACCGGCGCCGGCGAGCCGGCGAGCACTCGACGAACACCGGTCTCTCGCATGACCAGACCAAGAATCTCGCGCCAGGTCAGATACTCTGGCCCGCCGATTTCGTAGGTCCGCCCGACCAGAGCCGGTTCGTCGAGCGCCCAGACGAGGGCGGTCGCCAGGTCTTCGACCCAGATCGGCTGGAGAGTCGTGGTATCCGCGCCTGGAATCAGATAGATCCCGGGGGAGAGGGACAAGGTCATCGCCATGGACGTCGTCCAATCGTCGTCAGGGCCAAAGGCGACGGCGGAGCGAAGGATCGTGAAAGGAACCCGGCCCTGGCGCACGGCCGCTTCCCCGAGGGCCTTGGCCTGAAGGACCGGAAAGGCCGAGGCCCGGTCGACCCCGAGGTGGCTGAGAAAGATCAACCTTCGGATCCCGGCTTCGGCGGCGGCAGCCACGAGGCGCGCCGTACCGTCGGCGTCCGAGACCGCGAGCTCGGCCCGGCTCCCTTCGCCCTCCCCTCCCGCCAGGTGGATCAGGGAGTCGACGCCCAGCAGGGCAGCCCGTAGGCCGCGTTCATCGGCCAGGGACGATACCGCAGCCTCCACTGGGAGCCCCCTGGGCAACCTTGGGGACTTCGCGGATGGGCGGAGAAGGATACGGGCGTGGTGACCTTCCTGCGAGAGCTTCGGAAGGACCGCGCGACCCACAAAGCCTGTGGCGCCGGTCACAAGTACACGCACGAGTTGGCGGCCTCCGCCTGAATGGGGAAGGTGGTCATCGGTGCTGCGTGGAAGATGATTCTAGCATAGGGGCGCACCCCGGCTGGGGTCGGGGTGTTATACTGACCTACTCGGGGGGCCGTACGTACGCTTCAATGCCGGAGAGGCTTTGGACAGGACCAAGGTAGTCGTCACCGGGGTCGGCTGCATTAGCCCCCTGGGCAATACATTCCCGGACACCTGGAAGGCGGCGGTTGCAGGCACTTCCGGGATCGCTCCCATCACCCTGTTTGACGCCACCGCGCTCAAGACCCGCTTTGCCGGCGAGGTCAAGGGCTTCGATCCTGTCGAGGCCCTCGGCCGTCGCGATGCCAGGCGGACGGACCGTTACACCCAGATGGCGGTCGTCGCCGTCAAGGAAGCCGTTGCCGATGCCGGTCTGACGATCGATGACACCAACCGAGAAAGGATCGGCGTCGTCCTCGGGAGCGGGATCGGTGGGGCCAGCACGCTCGTCAGCGAAGCGGTCAAGTACAGCGAACGCGGCCCGCGCTGGGTCAGCCCCTTCCTGGTGCCGATGATGCTCCCCGATGCAGCCCCTGGCCACATCGCGATCCTTTTAGGGGTTCGCGGGCCGAACATGACAGTCGTCACCGCGTGCGCCTCGGGGACGAATGCGATCGGCGAGGCAGCCGAAATGATCCGGCGAGGAGCCGCCGACGTGATCCTGGCTGGCGGCTCCGAAGCTGGGATCGTCGACGTCGCCGTGGCCGGTTTCAGCGTCATGGACGCTCTCTCGCAGCGCAACGACGATCCGCGGCGCGCCTCTCGCCCGTTTGATCGCAACCGTGACGGCTTCGTCATCGGCGAAGGCGCTGCCTTTCTGGTCCTTGAATCCGAGCCTTTCGCCCTCGCCCGCCGGGCCCCAATCCTCGCAGTCGTCGCCGGCTATGGCACGACCAATGACGCCTTCCACGTCTCAGCTCCATCGGAGAACGGGATGGGAGCCGCCGCCTGCATGCGTCTGGCGCTGCGGGACGCCGGGGTCCCCCCGGAGGCGATCGGCTACATCAACGCCCATGGAACCTCGACCCCCCTGAACGACAAGAGCGAGACGAGCGCCATCAAGTCGGTGTTCGGGGAGGCAGCCTACAAGATCCCAGTATCGTCGACCAAGTCGATGACCGGGCACCTGCTCGGGGCCGCCGGAACGCTCGAAGCAGCCTTCTGCATCCAGGCCCTGCGCGAAGGCATCCTTCCGCCGACGATCAACTACGAGACCCCCGATCCGGAATGTGACCTCGACTACGTCCCCAATCAGGCGCGCCCGGCCCAGATCGAATACGCCCTCTCGAATTCCTTCGGCTTCGGCGGGCACAACGGGAGTCTCGTCTTCGCTCGAGCCAGCACCGCAGGAGCGGGCTGATGTCTCCGTTTGCCCACGTCACCGGTTGGGGCATGGCAGTCCCCGAATATGTCCTTACGAACGACGACCTGGCCCGGATCGTCGAGACGAACGACGAATGGATCACGTCGCGGACCGGAATCCGCCGCCGGCACATCGCCGACAAGAACGAAACCACGGCGACGTTGGCGACTCGGGCAGCCATCCAGGCCCTGACGATGACCGACATCGATCCGCCCGAGGTCGACCTGATCATCGTCGCGACCTCTTCGCCGGAGCACCTGTTTCCGGCGACGGCCTGCCTGGTCCAAGACGCCCTCGGCGCCAGCCGGGCCGGTGCGTTCGACCTTTCGGCGGCTTGCACCGGATTCATCTACGCCCTCAATATGGCCGCGCAGGCGATCCGGACGGGCTCGATCCAGAGCGCTCTCGTCATCGGAGCTGAGACGCTCTCTCGCCTGATCAACTGGGAAGACCGAACGACGTGTGTCCTGTTCGGAGACGGCGCCGGAGCCTTCGTGCTCCAGGCGAGCGACCGCCCCGGCGGCATATTGTCGGCTGTGATGCGCTCCGATGGATCGGGCGGCGGTGTCCTCAGCGTCCCGGCCGGCGGCAGCCGCTTGCCGACGTCCTCCGAGACGGTCGAAAAGAAGCTCCACACCATCCACATGAACGGCCGGGAGGTCTTCCGCTTCGCCACCCGGGTCATGGCCTCCGCGACTCGCGAAGCCGCCTCGCAATCCGGCCTGCGGCTTTCGGATATTTCCCTGGTGATCCCCCACCAGGCCAACTTGCGCATCATCGAAGCCGCGGCGCGCGGCTTGCGTATGCCGATGGACAAGTTCGTCGTCAATATTGAGGACTACGGCAACACCTCGACAGCTTCGATCCCGATCGCCGTCTGTGAGGCGGTTTCGGACGGACGGATCCGACCCGGCGACAATCTGGTCATGGTTGGGTTTGGAGCAGGCCTCACCTGGGGCGCCCTTGCCCTGCAATGGGTCGCCCCGGAGCGACGAGTTACCCCGGCCATCCGCCGGCGCCGGAGCTTGATGGTCGGGCTCGCACACATCCGCTCCTTCTTCCGCCGCATGGCAAGGCGCATCGAAGGGATCCTATGGGGTGGACGGAGCCGGAGCGGCTAGGGGTTCCATCCGAACGAACGCAAAACCGCCCGGGATTCCCCGGGCGGTTTCCCTTGTTCGGAGCTGCTTCCCGAGCTAGTTGGGGGACGACCCCGTCCCGGCCACCTTCAGGAATTCCGAGACCATGTCTCGCAAGTACTTCTCAGGAAGGGCCCCGACCTGCTGATGCGCGACCACTCCATTGCTCACAAACAGCATCGTCGGGATCCCCTGAACACCATATTTCTGAGCCCAGATCGGGTTCTCGTCGGTGTTGACTTTCGCCACGACGAGCTTCCCAGCGTATTCGGCGGCGAGCTTGTCGAGCACCGGGGCCACCATCCGGCACGGGCCGCACCAGGGGGCCCAAAAGTCGACGATGACTGGGATCGTCGATTGAAGCACCGTCTTCTCGAAGGCATCGTCGCTCACATGAACCGGTTCCGAAATCATCCAACCACTCCTTATCCTGATTTGCCCCACCATTCTACCGCGCCTGGGGCACACCGGCCGGCCATTGACCCGCCGTATCAGCGCCTCACACCGGCCTCTTCTCGACGATGCCGATCGGGTCGTTCTTGCCGGGCTCAGGTCAACTTCGGCCAACAACACTGCCCGTGTCAGCCCAAACCGAGACCTGCGAAGCAGCACGCCCCGGCGCAAAGACCGATCCAGCATGGCCATCCCACGACGATCGAGGTCGTCGCCACCGGACAAACAGCCTGTCCATCACCGTCAATCTTCCCGGCTGGGTCCCTCAAGACATGCCTGCGCTGCGATTCCTTGCCTCCGGCCTGCGCCGTGGGTAGACTGGCCTTGGGCTTGATGCGTGCGCGA
>DATIPT010000149.1:0-12400 GCA_035471625.1 Anaerolineales bacterium | reverse complement strand
CGCGGCGATCCGGTTGTCTACGGGCGTGGCCGCGTCCACGAACATGAGGGAGAACGCCAGGATACCGGCGTAGACCGCAGCATACGCGGCATGGACGACGACCAAGGAAGGTGAATGCCTCCACCGGTCCACGGCGCGTCGGACTCCTGGCCACCGCCGTGGAAGAAGGATGACGCCTATCAAGACCCCGCCTGCGATGACGGCAGAGGTCACCAGAAGGGCCGGGTAGTCGAACTCCGATGGCAGCAGCCAGCTCCACAGCAGGCCAAACGGGGCCTTCCACTTCGTGGCCGAGAGTGGATGCCATGTCAGGGTGCGATTCGTCGCGGTCCCGGTCAGCATGAAGTTCCGATAGGACCACGCCAACCCCAGCAAGAGAGCCGGAACCGTGAAGGCCACCATGGCCATCACTCGTTGTCTGCGGCTCCACCCTGCTTTCAGGATCAGGACGAGCCCACCTGTCAGGATCAGGGCCATCCCGATGTAACGCGTCAGGTAGGCGAGGCCGGCGGCCAGGCCGGCGAGGACCACCCAGCCCATCCTGTTCCCATCGATGCCGACGACCAGCAGGGCCAGACAAACCAGACCCAACAACAGGAAGAGCGGCTCCGACATCGCCCACGTGAAGATCGAAGCCAGAATCGGGGAAGCCGCAACGATGATGGCGGCGATCACCCCGGCGATCTCATCTCGCTGGACAAAGATCAAGGCCCAACCGACAGCGAGGATGACTGCGGCGAAGAGCAGGACGGCGACGGCCGAGGCGGCTGCCAGGACCTCGCCGCCACGTCCGGCGACGGTCGCCAGCAGCAGTGAATAGATCGGGGGGAAGTGCGTGATCGGATCATCGGTCCCCTCCCCAGACGGCTGGGTCCATCCCTTCCCACTCCGCAGGCTCTCGGCGCCCGTCACATAGAGAAGCGAATCGCTGGAGAGTCCGATGCCGTGCGGGATCATGCTCGTCAGAAGGATCCCGCCGGCGACGGCCATGACGGCAACAAGGAACAGGGCGCCCCAAGGACGTCGAAGAAGTCCGGCCATGGTGAACGCCGAGAGACGGTCACGCATCGCTCGCGTCCTCCGCCTCGAGCTCTTGCCACACGTAGATCCTCCCCCGCGCATCGGCGAAGATCTCCACCATGCCTTCGGTGATCTCGTCGTAGGAAGGAAGCTCGCGCATGCGCGGCGCAGGATAGAAGAGGACAAGAAGGGCCCCCGTCCGCAGTTGCGACCGCATCCGTTCCAGCTCGGCCGGGTACGACGGTCGAACCGTATCCTGCTCGCGGCTCCACTTGAACGGGATCGACCGCGCGTACCTGCCGGCGAGCAGAAAGACAGGCCCCTCGTCATCGGTGTAGACAATGTCTCCTGGAGTGGCCTGGAGCACGGCGATGACACCGGCCGATTTCCAGGCCGTGTAGCCGGCTCCCTGGTCGGCGAATTCCCGGATCGCGGAGAGCGACGCCATCACCCGTCCTCCGAGGAAGACCACAGCAAGGACCAAGACGATCGCCCTGATGGACCTACTCGCTGTCGACCAGACTAGGGAGATCGCCCAACAACCCAGCAAGACGATGGGCAAGTAGAGCGGCAGGAGGGTCCGCGTGCCGGTGTCAGGCTGAGGAAGAGTGAACAGAACGGAAAACGCATGGACAGCGAAGTAGCTTCCGGCCAACGCCGCTGGGACGATCCAGCGCCAGCGGGCCGCCTCTGCAACCTTCCCTGGTTGGCGGGATCGACGCCACGCGGCCGCCACAATCGCGACCGCGGCCATGGCCGCCACTGCGACGATCGCCAGCAAGAACACCGTGCGAACCGGATTCAACACCTCCGGGACGCGATCCTGTGGGAGCATCCAGGCGATGAGCACGGCCGCGCCCGACCGGACCTGACTGCCGTCGATCGGGTTGACGGCAAGCGGGCGGAACAGGGCCCCGGTGTTTCCGGTGTTGACCCAACCCCAGAGGAGAAAGGGCGGGATCACGACAGCCGCGTATGCAAGAAGATGCCGCCATCGCTCACGCCGACTCAAGCCAGGACCAACGAGGAGCAGGATCGCCACGGCTAGGATGACGGACACCCCGCCGAATTTCGTCAGGTAGAGCAGGCACGTCGTCAAGCCGATGGCCGTGACCCTGAGCCAGCTCGGTTCTTCAAGGTACTGGAGACTGAGCAGGATGAGCAGAATGGTCAGCGCCAGATACAGACCTTCGGTCATCGCCCACGAGTACGAGACGATCAGGTCCGGCGTCGTCAGGACGAGCAGCGCTGCGACGAGTCCAACCGCGGCGGAGCCGGTCATCCGGCGCGCGGCAACGCCTGTTCCTGCGATGGTTGCGGAGAAAAGAGCCGCACCGAGAACCCTCGCCCCGGTCTGCCACCCGATCCCGGATGCCTCGAAGGGGACCAGAACAGCGGAGTAAAGGGGAGGGTGCGTCGATGGTCGTGACTCCCCGCCCCCCATTTCCCACCGCAGACCTTCGCCCTTCAGCAGGCTCTGCGTCCCGGCGACATAGACGGCCGAGTCGCTGCCCATGCCGGGCCCTAGGCGAGTGGCCTGGGCGATCGCGATCGCCCCCAGGCCGGCCATCAGGATAAGGGCCACGGCGAACGTCCCGGGACGGCTTGCGAGGGTCCTAGCCCGATCCTTCATGAGACCATTTCCGACGGACCGGAGGGTGGTGCTCCCCATCCCCTGGCGCGATCCAAGATCTCCAGCGTTCGGAGGCCATCCTGGAGGGAACAGACGGGCTCGGCTTGCCCTCTGACAAGCCGGATGAAATGCTCCAGCTCGGCGATGAACAAGTCGTTCCGGTCAAAACCGGGGGGAGGGCTCTCGACGACTTCCCTGGCGGGGCTGGTGCTCCGGAGGAACGCGGCGCCCGTCCCCTCATCCCACCCGACGCTCCCGCGCGCTCCGACCACGTCAAAACGGTGAACCTTCGGATTTCGCAGGTAATCCATCCGCACAACGCCGGGTGTGCCTCCACCGAACTCCAGCATGAGGATCGCCGCCGACTCGGTCTCCGGGGCAATCTCCGGGACCACCTGGCTCCTTGCTGCGATGAGGCGGGCCGGCCCCAGCACCCACGTCTGGATGTCCACGGCATGAGAGAGCGTGAGAACGGCGCCTCCGCCAAGATCCACTCGCGCGCTGTAGGAGCGGCTGTGATCTTCCCAGGGGTGCCACGCAGGCAGGTAGTCCCCGTACTCGGCAAACGCCGAGACGATCGATCCGATCTCTCCCGAATCGATCCAGGCCTTCAGCTGCCGAAGACCTGGATGGAACCGATACTGATACCCGACGAGCACCTGTCCGCCACCTCGGGCGACAGCCTGTTCCAGTTCGGCGACTCGATCCATCGAGTGTGAGACGGGCTTCTCGATCAACAGATGGCACCCAGCTTCCGCTGCCGGGATGGCCACGTCCAGATGGAGCGCGGTCGGATTGGCGACGATGACGGCGTCGGGCGTGCGGTCGAGCGCCGCCGCCAGATCGCGTTCGACCGGGAAACCTTCCAAGTCGTCATCCGGCAGAGTGCTCTTGCCGGTCCGATACAAGACGATGTCGCGCTCGCCGAGGGCGACGAGGTTCCTCAGATGTCGACGTCCGACCGATCCCAGGCCGGCGATCAGAAAGCGCATCTCACGCAGCCTCCACCAAGCCCGCCAGGAACTCTCCCGTCCGGCGCCCGGCACTTGCGTCGGTGAACGTGAGCTCGCGTTCGATGAACGATTGTCGGGCTTCCCGGTCGCGGCTCGGATCCGCCAGGTACGCGTTGATGGCCTCCACGCCTGCTTCCACCTCATGCGCCACGCGGCCGGCGCCCGCTTCGCGGAAACGTTTGTGGGTTGGCCAGTCGCCGATCCGCGAGAGCGGCAGCGAGTACTTGCGGGGAGTGTCCCAGCCGCGCGGGGCGTCGAGACACAGACTGACGATCGGACGGTCGTGAATCGCCGCCTCCACGACCATGGTTGAGTAGACCGTCACGAATACGTCGGCGTGAGTCATCATCGAGGCCTTTTCCGGCATGTCTTCCCCGGAGTAGTACCCCAGCTCGCCGCCCAAGGGAACCGGCTCGACCACGCGCACCTGGGGCAGCTGGCGGGCCAGGTCCTGAATCGCCTCGCGCTCCTTCTGGAACAGATGGACATCCATGAAGTGGTTCGGATGGAGGCGCACGAGCAATTGGGACGGATGCGAGAGACGGTCCTCTGCGACCAGCCGCGCCAGGGCTTCTACATTCGGAAGGTTTGGTGAGAAGCTCACGAAGCTGCAGGCGTAGGCGATCAGCTTGCGCGCAGGGTCGAGCCCATGGAGACGGAAGTACTCGTCCCGCGACATCGTCCACTGGCGACGGAAGTAGCCATCGTAGGTCGGGATGCCGCCGACGTGGACACGCTCAGGCGCCCAGTCCGACCCAAGAACGAGTTCCTCTTTCTGGATCTCCGACCAGCACGTTGCCCAGGCGACCGGCGCCCCCGAGAGACTGTAGCTGCTGGGATTGTCCCATCCGACAATGACGGTCCCGGTGGGGATCCCACGTTGGGCCGCCTCACGCAAGACATATCGATCCAATCTCCAGCCGGCCGTGCTGGCAACGACCAGGGACGGAGCGTAGCGTTCGAACAGATCTCGATACAACTCAGGGGTGTAGCGCATCTGCCGGGCCTGGAGCTGGCGCCGGGCCCACCGCGAGTGCCTCAGCAGGGCGATCCCGGCCCACGCCAGCGGCATCCAAACCCGCCGGCGATTCGGTTCCTCCACCGCAACCTGCTCGATGTACGAGTCCATCGCTTCCGTGTTGATGCGCCGCGACGCACCAACTCGTCGCAGGAAGCTCAGCCACCACTGACGCTCGGGGTCGATGGTCTGGCTGTAGCTGCGCGCTTCCGCAAGCCGCAGACCCTCGACGATGATCCCCGTTGGTCCGAAACGGTCCTCGATCTGCGGCTTCAATCCATCATCGGTCAACAGCACAACCCGGATACCGGACTCCAGCAGGGTCGGCACGACGTCGCTCTGCAGGAAGTAGACGATCGCCAAGCCATGGTCGGCGACGACGAAGACCGTCCGCCCGGCTGTCGGTCTCGTGTCGATCACGGGGATGCCCCCCGGTCGAAGTAGAGCCGGAAGATCGAGTCGTAGACCTTAAGCAGGATCCGGCGCACCGGGGCCCAGTCAGCGATCCGCCTGCGCCGGCTCCGGCGCGGCTCGGGTCGAGAGTCTCCCTGAGCCGTGACGGGCTCGACGCTGTTGCTCATGTTCATCATCAAGGGCTCAGGCGTCATCAATCGGAGGAAGCCGGCGTCGTTCATCCGCTCGTCCAGTCGCCGGACCTGACCCATCGGACGGTCCATCTCGAACGGCACAAACGACTCGAGGACCTCCTTGTAGCCGACGAACTGATAATGGGACGCCCCGACGTGTGCTTGCACGCCGCGGTAGGTCAGACGGACGTCCTCGGTCCTTTCGTAGCGAGCCCGGATCGCACCCTCCTCCTGCCCCAGGCTCATGTCGAACTCGCGGAAGACGTCCCACGGAATGAACGCTCCCCGCTCCACGGTGACCTCAGGATCGCCTTCGGCCCAGGCGACGGTCGATGTCATGAAGCCCTCCGGGGTCCGGAAGGGACGCGCGGTCACCATACCGACGCGCGGGTAGGTCTCAAGGATTTCGAGCGAGCGCTCCAGCCAACCAGGATAGAACCGCGCGTCGCAGTCCGTGTAGGCGACGATCTCACCCGGCGCCGCCTTCAGGATCATGTTCCAAGCGCCGCCCTTGCCGAGATTCTCCTCGGAGAGCAGGAGGTACTGGATCTTCCCTTCTGCGCGAGCCCCCGCAAGGTAGTCGACAACTTCGCGACAGCTTCCGTTATCGAACACGAGCAGGTCGTACGGCGACGGCGTCGTGTCCCAGATGCTGTTCAGGCAGGTCCGGATGACATCGAGGGCTTCGGCAAAGAAACCGCTCAGAAACGGCGCGTAGGTGAGCACCGCGACGGTGATCCGGGCGGGCCGGGCAACGCGGTCGACGAACTTGGCGGGGTTCTGACCGCGCCTCACGAATGGTTCTCCGAGCGCCTGACCTGGCCGACTTTCCACGATAGCCAGCCGCGAAACTCATGGAAAGCCCGCCGGGGATGCACAACCGCGTAGGCGAGGTTGGCCAGGGGCGCAGATCCGAGGCGCAGCAACGGGAAGAGTTCGATGCCGCGCACCAGCGAGGCGACCGTCACCGGCTTGCGACGCGCCTTGCCTCGCCTCCAGACATAGTCGGCATCGGTGAGCGAGAGAATGGCTCGCCGGCCGCCGGCCAGTCGGACGTTCTCATCCGTTTCCGGCAGTCGATAGTGCGGGCGTCCTCCCGGAAGGTGGCGGTAGTCGTGGTCTTGATGAACCACGGTGATCGCCTCACTCATGTCGACGACGGGCCACCGCCTTCGTCGAGCCTCGTAGATCATCCAGTTGTCCCACCCGGCACGGCCAACGGTCAGGGCTGGGATGTCGATGTAGCAGTCCCGCGGGAAGACAAACAGGTCGCTCCCCGCCGGTGGATGACGGCGCCCGTCGCTCCGGATGGCCTCGCGTAGGTGAGCTTCCCAACCCGGACCGGGTCTCAGCTCGCCCTCGATCCGCAAGTCCCATCGGCGGGCGGCAAGGAGAAACAAGCGCATCTGAGCGGCAACCCGACCGACCGCCTCGACGAAATCATCGAGGAGGATGATGTCGGCGTTGGCATAGGCGAGGATCGGGCTCGCCGAAACGGCGCGGGCCTGATCGAAGATCGACCGGATCAAGGGCGTCCCTTGGGCGTTGCGCTCGACGCTGGCGACATACCGACACCCCGTCTGGCGCGCAGCCTCCTCGGCGCCCGCTTCCTCCCCGATGACAACCGCTTCGACCTCCGGTTCAAGGGCGCGCCAGGAGCGGAGCGCGTTGACCTGGATCCGCGCAATCAGGGGATCCGTGAAAGGCTTCGGCGCCGTGCAGAGAGTGATCGTCCCCACGGTTCCTCAGCTAGCTTCCTGGCGGATCGACGTCGCGGTGAGTACGGTGAACGACGGCCGCGTTGAGTCCCACCAGGGAGGGCTCCCGCTGCATCAAGGCCAGCACATCCCGCCAGGTGAAGGTGTCCTCTTCGCCGAACGCAGCATAGACACGGCGGATGAGTTCGAGATCCTCGGCCGTGTCGACCGTCCACCGGTACCGGCCGTAGTCCGCTTCCGCTTCCAGATGCAGCATCCGGAATCGATCCGGGTTCTCATACAAGAACGGGACGACATGCTCGCGTTGATGCGGCTCGGACGCTTCTCGCCAGGCCACCTCAAGCGCCGCGCCCGAGAAGACCTCGGTGTCCAGCCCGATCGGATAGGTCCGGGACCACGGCAGTCGGTTGACGACCAGGTCGAAGGGCGGCCGCGCCTCCAGGAACGCCAGCACGCAGGTATCGACGAGCCCGGGATCGATCACAGGGCAGTCCCCGGTGAGACGCACAATCACATCCGCGCCCAGCCGCTCCGCCGCGACGTGGAAGCGGTCCAGCACATCCGTCGGATGGCCTCGCACGCACTCGGTCCCTCGTCCCGCGCAGTACTCCGCCACCACGTCGTCATCGGGGAGGTCCGTCGTCGCCACGGCGACGGTCGCGACCCTCTGGAGACGGGCCAGCCGGTCGAGCATCCGCCCGAGCACCGGACGGCCATGGACGTCGGCCATCACTTTGCCCGGCAATCGGCTCGACCGCATCCGGGCCTGAACCACGGCGACGACGCGCTGTCCGGTGGCCTCGGCCTGGGTGTTCACGATCCCCGCTCCGGCCGGGCGCGTTCCAGCGCCAGCTGATAGGCGACGTCAACTGCCCGGGAGTTGTCGGCCCAGTCGGCCCGCGACTCGGCAACTTTCCTCGCCTCGGACCCCATCGCCGGCAGGTCTCCGGGCGAATGGGCCGCCTCGACCAGAGACAGCGCCAGGGCCGCCGAATCCCCGACCGCAAACCATCGGCCCATCCGACCAGGCTCAATCCATTCCCGATTTCCCGGGATGTCGGTCACAAACGCAGGCAGGCCGCTGGCCATCGCTTCCAGCAGCGAGACCGAGCTGCCGTCACTGATTGAGGCGCTGAGATACATGTCGGCGGCGCGATAGAAAGCGGGAAGGTCGCGATAGGGGATGTACCCTGGCAGCCAAATCCGATCTCGATACTTGCTTGCTTCAAGCTTCGCAAGGATCTGCGGTCGGAGGGACCCGTCACCCGCCAGAATGAGGCGCAGGTTCGGCGCCTCGGTCGCCGCGACCAAGAACGCCTGAAGGACCGTCTCCACGCCATAGCCTGGCTCCCACGAGCGGAGGCACAGCGCCACGACCATGTCCTCCCAACCGATCTGGCGGCGCACCTCTGTCGGGACGGTTGGGTGAAACGCGGCGAGGTCCACGCCCCAGGGAACGCGTACCGAACGCGACGGATCCATCCCGAGCGCTTCGGCGCGGGCCAGCACCGCCCGACAATCGCCGATGAAGGCGGCCGATCTCCGAAGAGCCATGGCCGCCAACCATCGGCCCATCCCAAATTCCGCCCTCACCAGGAGATCCGATCCCCACGACATCGTCACCAGTCCCGGAAAGCCGGCCTGCGCCGCCAGCCAGGCGCAAGCTTGGACCGGGCCGGCATGCACGACCTCGATCCGTCGTTCCTCGATCCGATCCCGCAGACGACTGGCCAGAGGCGCGGCGAAGCGCCGCCAACGTTTCGGGGCCGGCTCAAGAGGCGGAAGCCGCATCACGCCTCGAGGCAGCGGCCTCGTTTCGACCGCGAACCCGGGCCGCCTGCGAAGAAAGAACACCTCGTGACCATGATCCACCGCCAACTGCAGAAAGCGGTGGTCGTGCGGCCCGTGCGAGTCGGAGAAGTAGAGAAGGCGCATTATTCCCCGAGCATCGACCAACGCAGCTCTTCACCGGCCCGGATGTCGCGCAGCGCCCGCGTTCCTACGACGGTCTCGATCTCATAGGGAAGGATCGCCCCGGGTGTCGCCGGGCGAAGAACGTCGATCGAATCTCTGCCCAGGACTTCTCCGGTGGGGATCGCACGGGCCGCACGCAGGCAGCGTCGCTGCACGACAACGGTGTCGCGCTCGTTTTCGGCGACGCGCTTCTCGGGAGAGCCCATGGCCAGCTCGAGCTCCCGGGTGCGGTCGACCATGTCGCGCCAGGATGCCGGCGTCATCGAGAACGGGTGGTCCGGTCCTTCTCGGCTGTTGTCGTCGGTGAAGTGCTTCTCCACGGCCCGGGCCCCCAGGGCAACCGCGCCCAAGACCGTAGCGTGACCGGGCGTGTGATCCGAGAGCCCGAGCACGACCTCAGGGAACACCGCCGCGTAGGTCTTGAGGACGTTCAGGTGTATGTGGCGGAAGTTCTCGAGGCTTGCCGTGTAGTTGGTGTTGCACTGCATCAGGATCAGTTCGGGATGGATCGCCCGAATCGCCTGCACGGCTCGTTGCACCTCTCCAAGGTCCGAAGCACCGGTGGCCAGGATGACGGGTTTGCCCTTCCCTGCAATGTAGCGAAGGATCTCGAGCCAGGTGATGTCGCCCGATCCAATCTTGTGGGCCGGCACGACGGCATCGAGCATATCGACCGCCTCGAAATCGTACGGGGAAGAGAAGTAGTGGATGCCGGCCTGGCGGCAGGTCTCGAGCAGCGTCGGAGTCCAGTCGAAGGGGATCGAAGCGGACTGATAGACCTCAAAGACCGATTTCTTCCAGGCCGCCTGGTGGGAAAGTTGGCCGCCGAGGGCCCGGAAACCGAAGTCGCTCACGATCTTGGGGGCGCGGAAGTTCTGAAACTTCGCCGCGTCGGCCCCGGCCTCGGCGGCCAGGTGAACCAGCGCCTTGGCCCGTTCGAGATCGCCATCATGATTGGCGGAGATGTCGGCAATGAAGTAGGTGGGGTGGCCATCGCCCACCCAGCGGTCGGCGATCTGGATCGCGCTCATCGAGTTCTGGCCTCCTTGGTCGCGGCCGGGCGCGGATCACCCTCGGCAACCATTTCATGGAGCTTGTCGACCCACCCGTCTTCCCGCAATCGACGGAAGCGGACGAGTCCCTGAGTGACGCCCGGCAACTGGATCCCGAGTTCTCGCTCGATCCGTGCCCCATCCAGGCACAGATTGCGACCGCGCGGCGCCGCCAGGCCGGCGTCGTCGAGGTGCGACGATTCGATTTGAAGGGGATCCAAACCGAACGTCGCCACAAGCCGGCGCCCGAACTCGAGCTTCGTCAGGCAGGTGCGCCCTCCGACGTGGTAGATCCCGGTTTTCCCGGCAACCAGGAGGGAAAGGACGATTTCGCCCAGGTCGTTGACCAGGATCGGCGTCGACGAGACATCGCTCCAACCCGGCGATCGAAGACCGGCTTCGGTGCGCGTCAAGAACCACTCGGCGAGGCTTTGCTTCGGTTGGGCGTTCCATCCGTAGATGTTGGTCCGGATGATCAGCGCCCTGGGCTGAGCGTGCAGGACGGCGCGTTCTCCGGCCAGCTTCGAATCTCCATAGACGCTGATGGGAGCCGTCTCGGCTTCCTCTCGATAGCCTCCACTGGCCCCGTCAAAGACGCAGTCGGTCGAAATGTAGACGAAGGCGGCGCCGGCGGCGGCAAGGGCGAGGTGCCCGGCCGCATCGCGATTGACCCGGAAGGCCCACTCCGGATGGCCCTGGCATGCGTCGAGGTCGGTCGCGGCTGCACAGTGAACAATCCAGTCCGGGGCGGCCGTTTCGACGAGGCGGCGAGCCGCCTCCGGGTCGGTCAGATCGGCAGTGTGGGCGGTCACGCCGGTGAGTCGCACGCGTCCGCGGTAGGAGGCCGCGACCACCTCGTGCTCCTCCCTTGCCTGCAGCACGAGGTTGCTGCCAAGGAGGCCGCTCGCGCCGGTGACCAGAAGACGAGCCACGCCTCAGTCCGCCTCCCCGATGGCGTCCTCGAAGGGCCCGATCAGATCCTTCATTTCCCCTCCGGTCAGCCACCTCTGGTTGTTGTCCGACGCGAAGGAGAAACCTTCAGGCAACGGCTTCCCCCGGCCGCTCCAGGCGTATCCGAACCACAACGCCTGCGCCGGTTGGACGACAAACATGTCGTCCAACTCGACCGTGTGGCGGGCCTCATCCTCCGAAATCAACACCTCGTGGAGCTTCTCTCCCGGTCGGATGCCGATGAATTCCATTCGGCTGTCCGGAGCCAGTGCCTTCGCCAGTTCGACGACGCGCATGCTCGGAATCTTGGGAACGAAGACTTCCCCGCCTTCCATCTGTTCGATGCAGCCGATGGTGAAACGCACCCCTTGATCCAGCGACAGCCAGAACCGCGTCATTCGTTCGTCGGTCACCGTCACGACGCCTCCGGCTCGCTGGCGCAGGAACACGGGCACGACGCTCCCCCGGCTTCCGATGACGTTCCCGTAGCGAACGCAGGAGAAGCGAGTTCCCCGACCACCGGCGTAGGCATTCGACTGGACGATGAGCTTTTCGGCCGCCAGCTTGGTGGCGCCGTAGAGGTTGACTGGATTGACCGCCTTGTCGGTGCTGAGCGCCATGACGCGCTCGACGCCGCAATCGAGGGCCGCTTCGACGACGTTACGGGCGCCCATGATGTTGGTCAGGATCGCTTCGATCGGGTTGTATTCACACGCCGGCACCTGCTTGAGTGCGGCGGCATGCACGACGACGTCGGCGCCCTGCATCGCCCGGCGAAGGCGAGCCTCATCGCGCACATCCCCAAGGAAGTAGCGCAGGTTGGGACCGTCGAAGCCGGCGACCCTCATTTCGTGCTGCTTGAGCTCATCCCGACTGAAGACGATCAGCTTCTTGGGACGGTGCGCCTCGAGCATCGTGCGAATGAAGGCCTTGCCGAAAGAGCCGGTCCCACCTGTGACCAACACGGTCTTCTCATGCCATTTCATACCCATTCCCTCGAGGGTGATCTCGGTTGCCGCGGCGCAGGACGACCATCGGGTACATCCCATGACGCCCGAACCAATGCGGCGCAAGCTCTTCCAGCGCGTAAACGAGGCGAAGCAGGCTTCGGCCAAGGGCGCGCCGGAAGATCAGGGATCGGAGGAACTCGGTGCTGACGCTCCGCCAGACCAGGATGTCCCCGCCTCCGATCCTGGCCAGGGCCGCCTTCATCCAGGCGTAGTCGTGCTTGAAACTGTGGCTTCCGGATACGCCTAGCACTCCGCTCGGCCTCGCCGCGGACGAAGCACGCCCTCGTAGTCGGGCGTACTGCCGTCGGAGCCCGTTGGCGGCGGCTATTGCGGGCCGGAAGAATGCCATCAGTCGCGAGTGTCCACCCCAGCTGTAGACGACGACGGCCGAGCCGGCCGTCTCGGCGACGCGGTCCAGCTCCGC
>DATIPT010000148.1:0-5850 GCA_035471625.1 Anaerolineales bacterium | reverse complement strand
AGAGGAAAACCGCCGCGCACATTGGAGCGCGCTGCAAGCTACGTCTCCCGCAAGGACTGCAACTGGGATCCCAGGCGAGCCGCTTCCTCTTCCGCCTGCGCCAAGCGCTGCCGTTCGCCTGCCACAACCCCGGCCGGGGCGCGGTCGGCGAATGGGCCGGCAAGCAGGCTACGCAGTCGCTCAATTTGAGATTCCACGACCTCCAGTTGACGCGCAAGCCTTTCCGATTCCGCCCCGGCGTCGATCGACTCGCGCAGACCCAGGTAGACCTCCAAGGCGCCCACCGTCAGAGGCATAGCCTCCACCGGAGGATGCTGGATCTTGTCTTCAACCGACAGCTGGTCTGGGTCCAGGCGCGCCAGCGAGGCGAGCGTTTCGCCCTGCTCGGCCAGCCACGCCGTTTCCGCAGCAGCGACGATGGTTGCCGGCAGCCGCTGCTTCGGTGCGACGTTCTTCTCGGCCCTGGCGTTGCGCACTGATCGCACGATCTCACGAACCAGGTCGAAGCGCCGCATCACCTCGGCGTCCTCTGCGGCGGGGTCGACGGAGTCCGGCCACCGGGCAATGATCAAGGCCGGTCCCCATCCGCCCGACGGGGTGAAGGCCGCCGGGTGCGCCTGACAAGCGTCGCGCAACCGCCCCCACAGCTCCTCGGTGACGTACGGCGTATACGGATGCAGGAGACGCAGGCAGGTGTCGAGGATCTCGACCATGATCCGGGCAGTCTGGTGAGCGGCGCCCCCGCCGCGCGCCAGCTGGAGCTTGGCCACTTCCAGGTACCAGTCGGCGTACTCGCCCCAGAAGAACTCGTAGATCTGTCGACCGGCTTCGCCGTACTGGTAGGCGGCGAACAAGCGGGACACATCCTGAAGGAGAGCGCGCTGACGCGCCTGGATCCATTGATCGGCCAAGGTCGGCTCCACCGGCTCGCTGGCAGCCGGTGCTCGTTCCACTGCGCTGAGCACCAGGCGTCCCGCGTTCCAGAGCTTGTTGGCGAAGTTGCGGTTCGCCTCGACCGCCTCCAACTGGAGATTGAGGTCCTTTCCGGGCGTCGAACCGGTCAGCAGAGTCAGGCGGAGCGCGTCCGTGCCCATCGCCGGCAGCCCGTCCGGGTACTGGGCCCGCGCATACTCCGGCAGGGTGGCCGGCTCGGCGCCGTCCAGGATCCACAAGGGGTCGATGCCGTTCCCGAGCGTCTTGCTCATGCGCCGGCCGTACTTGTCCCGGATCGTCCCGTGCAAGTAGACGACCTCAAAGGGGAGCTTGCCGGTGAACTCCAGCCCCATCATCACCATGCGCGCCACCCAGAAGAACAGGATGTCGTATCCAGTCTCCATCATCGTCGTCGGGTAGAAGGTGCGCAGATCCTCGGTGTCGTCGGGCCAGCCCAGCGTTGAGAACGGCCACAACCCTGATGAGAACCACGTGTCGAGCACATCGGGATCCTGTTCGATGGCCGTGTTGCCACAATGGGCACAGCGATCCGGGTCCTGGCGGGCGACGGTGATCTCCCCACACGCCGAGCAGTGCCAGGCCGGAATTCGATGGCCCCACCAGAGCTGCCGTGAGACGCACCAGTCCCGGATGTTCTCCAGCCAGTTGGTGTAGATCTTGGCGAAGCGGTCTGGCACGAGCCGCAGGCGACCGTCCTGAACTGCCGCCAGAGCCGGCTCGGCCAGGGGCTTCATGCGGACGAACCACTGGGTCGAGACCATCGGCTCGATGATTTCCCCGCCGCGCTGGCTTCGGGGGATCTGGGTTCGATAGGGCTCGGTCCGGATCGTCAGGCCCGCACTCTCCATGTCCGACCACATCCGCTGACGACACTCAAGTCGGTCCAGCCCGGCGTAGGGGCCGGCCTCGTCGCTCATCGTGGCATCCCGGTGCAGGACGCTGACGATCGGCAACCCGTGCCGCTGACCGATCTCGTAGTCGGCCGGATCGTGGCCGGGCGTGATCTTGAGAGCGCCAGTGCCGAACTCGCGATCGACGTACGAGTCGGCGATGACCGGGATCTCGCGGCCGAGGATCGGCACAATGGCGGTCTTCCCCACGAGATGCCGGTAGCGTTCATCCTCGGGGTGCACCGCCACGGCGGTGTCGCCGAGGATCGTCTCCGGCCGCGCCGTGGCCACCGGGATGGACTCGTCCGATCCCTTGAGGGGGTAGCGGAAGTAGTACAGGGTGACATCCTCTTCCGAGTACTCCACCTCCAGGTCGCTGACCGCGGTCCGCAAGCCGGGCGACCAGTTGATCAGATAGGTGCCGCGGTAGATCAAGCCCTTCTCATACAGTCGCACGAACGCCTCGCGGACCGCTCGAGAGAGGCCCTCATCCAGGGTGAACCGCTCTCGGCTCCAATCGCACGAAGCGCCGAGACGGCGGAGTTGATCGGTGATGATCCCCCCGTACTTGCGCTTCCAGGCCCACGTCCGCTCGACAAAGGCTTCGCGCCCGATCTCCTCGCGCGTGACCTCCTCGGTGCGCAGCAGATCCTTTTCGACCTGCAGCTGGGTGGCGATCCCGGCGTGGTCGGTCCCCGGTACCCACAACGTCGGGACGCCCTTCATGCGGCTGTGGCGGATCATCAGATCCTCCATCGCCACAAACATGGCGTGCCCGAGATGCAGCTCGCCGGTGACGTTAGGAGGCGGCATGGAGATGACGTAGGGCTTGCCGGACGCGCCCGGCTGCGGCGCAAAGTAGCCCTGGTCGTTCCACCAGGCATAGAGCCGGGCCTCGACCGACGTGAAATCGTAGGCCTTGGGCAGACTGTAGGTGTCGTCCATGTCTTCCTCCTGCGCCGGCGCCGAGACCAACGGATCGTCTCTTGCGCGCGCGTTGTCCCGGCACCAAAAAAGCCCCCCGTCGACGAGGACGGAGGGCATCCGCGGTACCACCTCGTTTCACCCCTTGCGGGATGCGCTTGGTTGCCCCGCCATCACGGGGCGTTCGCTGTAACGGGCTCTCCCGCGCCGTTCTACTCGCCCAATTGAGTTGTGGGCTTTCTTCGGCGTCCAGACCGGGCGACGTTCAGCGGGTTCTCGCTGTGGGGGCTCGCAGCCGCCGGCCACTCCGTCTCTGGTCAGCGTTCCCCCGCCTACTCCTCCCGGTCGAGGATCGGCGTCGGTTGTTTGTCCATTCTACTTCCGGAAGCGCCGAAGGACAAGCCCCGGCTAGCCTTGCCCTCGCTCCATCGCTTGCCTGATGACCTTCTTCAGATCGGTCATCGGAATCCGGTCGGAAAGCTTGAAGTTGACGCTCCCCCTGGTGGTCTTGATCGACGGATTCCTCGCCCGGAACTCATCAAGCGCCGAGCCGCTGTAGGGATAGAAGGAGACCCCGTCTTTCCGGTAGCCCAGACCGACCCGGCCCGGCTTGGTCCCGTACGTTGGGATGCCGTAGGCGAGGGCGACTTCGGCACCGGGATACATCCCGAGGATGACGGCCTGCAGTTTGTCGAACAAGGTCCGGCGCTCGTCCTGGACCGATTCGATGTAGCTGCGAACGTCCGCCGGGCCGTTCGGTTTCTTCCTTGCCGAGGTCCCGCCCATCCTAACCTCCGGCGATCGCGCCGACGATCCGAAAGGGTTCGCGCCCGCTCGCAACCCCTTCGGGCAGGGGCGCGTCGGCGGCTTCGAACGACAGGTCCTCTCCACAAGCGAAGAAGCGGAGCATCGGTCTTCGGGCGCCGGTACCATGATCCCGGATCGTTCCGCGCAACATCGGATACGCGGCCTCCAAGGCATCCAGGATCGCCTCGGTCGTCACGCGACCATCAACCTGGAGGAAGACTTCTTTCCCCACGCCGGCCAGGTTGCACAAGTGATGGGGTAAGATGACGCGGATCATCGGAGAGATCTCGCCGAGCCTGGGGCGGGACACCGACCGCTCAACGCAAGGTCTGGACTTCAACCGAGTACACGGCCGGGAGATCATGGGCGATCGCCGTCCAGCTGTTGCCCCCATCGGGCGAGGCATACACCTGGCCTCCGGTCGTCCCGAAGTACACGCCACACGGGTCTAGCGCGTCGACCGCCATCGCATCGCGCAGGATATTCACGTAGCAGTCCTTCTGCGGGAGACCCTTCGCCAGCGCCTCCCACTCGTATCCGCCAGTGCGGCTGCGGTACACGCGGAGCTTCCCATCGGGCGGATAGTGCTCCGAATCGCTCTTGATCGGCACCACGAAAACCGTCTCCGGCTCGTGCGCATGGACATCAATGACGAAGCCGAAATCCGAGGGGAGGTTTCCGCTGACCTCGTACCACGACTCGCCCTCGTCGTCGGATCGCATCACGTCCCAATGCTTCTGCATGAACAAGGTCTTGGGGCGATCGGGATGCATGGCGATCCGGTGGACGCAGTGACCGATCTCGGCGGTCGGATCGGGCATGAAGTCGGACGTCAGACCTCGGGTCTTCGGCGCCCAGGTCTCTCCGCCATCGTCGGTGCGGAAGACGCCGGCGGCCGAGATGGCGACGTACATTCGGTTTGGATTCCCGCGGTCGAGCACGATTGTGTGAAGACACAAGCCCCCGGCCCCGGGCATCCACTGCCTGCCGGACGGCTGGCCGCGCATCCCAGGAAGCTCATGCCAGCTTGTCCCGCCGTCGGTAGAGCGGAACAACGCTGCGTCTTCGACCCCGGCGAAGACGCTGTCGGGATCGGTCGGCGAAGGCTCGAAATGCCAGACCCGTTTGAACTCCCAGGGATGGGGCGTGCCGTCGTACCACTGGTGCTGGCCGGGCGGTCCGTCGTAGTTGAACGCGTTGCCGACCGCCTGCCAGGTCTTTCCGCCGTCATCCGATCGGTGCACCACCTGGCCAAACCAGTCGCCGACCTGGGAGGCATAGATCCGATTTGGATCAACAGGCGATCCTTTCACGTGATAGATATCCAACCCGCCGAAGTGCGGCCCGTCCACCCTCCAGTCCTTCCGCTTTCCGTCCGCCGTAAGGACGAAGGCACCCTTGTGGGTTCCGACCAACACCCGCACCTCGGTCATATCTCCCTCCTCGCGCGAGCTTGCCCCTCGGCCCTGGTCCACCGATGCTCAATGTGGATGATTCTAATCTGAATTCTGCCTTCCAGTCGCCCCACCGAATGGACTCCAAAGCGAACCGGACGCCCGGGTCGGAGGCCGCCTGCCTCCCGGTCCTGGCGCTGCGAGTTGTCCATTCCAATCTGGACCCTTATAATCCCTTGTGCGGCGAGGCCCTCCACGCCAATCCTTGCACTTGACGCGCTCCCCGCCCCGGTTCGAGGCAACGGCGGCCCTGGGGAAGGCAGCCTATTTGGCGAGTGGCGACCGTCGAAGAAGGGCCTGCAAGGATCCGACCCTCGGCACTCTTTCGGAAACAATCGGACCTGACGGAGGATGGAACCATGGATGCAGATTCGGCGGTCGTCAAGGAAGCCCGTCGGCCGGGAACGGCCATTGCCCTCTTGATCCTGCTGGCGGGGAGCCTGCTGGTCGGGTTCTCGCAGGGCCGATGGCTTGCCCCGCTGGCAGCATGGATCGGGCCGGTCCTCATCTTGCGCTACGCGCGCGACCATAGCACCTGGCGCGGCTTTCTCCTCGTCCTTCTTGGCCAGATCTTGGCAGTGTTCCTCGGGTTCGGCGACTTCTTCCCCCTCCCGATGGCAGCCTTCATTGTGCTCGCCAACGCATTCCTGATGAGCCTTCCCTACCTCGCCGATCGACTCCTGAGCCCGCGGCTCCCCGGCTTCTCGAGCACATTAGCCTTCCCGCTTGCGGCGACGGCTCTGGAATTCATGACAATCCACGTCAATCCGATGGGTACCTGGGGATCGACCGGCTTCACCCAGTACGGGGTGTTGCCGATC
>DATIPT010000147.1:0-1767 GCA_035471625.1 Anaerolineales bacterium | reverse complement strand
CCTCCCAGCAGGCCGGTGGGTCGCCAGAGCAGGATCAGGACGAACAGGATGAACTCAAACACCGGAACCCAGGTCGTCGGGAAGAAGGCCGGGATCAGGCCTTCGAGCGCGCCGAGGACGAGGCCCCCGAGGAGCGCCCCGAACGGGTTCCCGAGGCTGCCCAGGACGCCGATCAGGAAGCTCTTGAGTTCATAGCCGCCGCCGGAAAGGATGTTGAACGGGAACAACGTGGCGATCAGGCCTCCGGCGACGGCCGCCAGCATCGTCCCCAGCCCGAACGTCAGGGCGAGCACGCGAGAAGATGGGATCCCCATCAACTCCGCGGCACTGCGATTGTCGGTCACGGCCCGGATGTGCTTGCCGGGACGGGTGCGTTGCAGGAAGAGATACAGCAACCCGGCGATGACAACCGTTGCCAAGGCAGCCGCCAAGCGGTTCCACAGGATCGTCGCCGGTCCTACGGTGAAGCTGCCGAGACTGAAGTCGATATTGCGGGGCGTGGTGGTCAGCGCCGCCGTTCCGACGCCGATGATGATCATGTTCACGGCGAACGTCGCCAGAAGCGTCGAGAGGTGGGGCGCGTTGATCACTCGGTGCACGGCGACCCCATAGATGATCACCCCCAACAGCAGACCGATGACGGCCACCGGAACGAGGGCCAGATACGGGTTCATCCCCAGGCCGGTGAAGATGAAGTACGCGCCGAACATGCCGAGCGCAATGATGGGCCCGTGGGCCAGGTTGATGACGTTCATCACCCCCCAGATCAGTGCCAGGCCCATTGCCGCCAGCCCGTAGACGAACCCCAACAGGATGCCGTCGATCAGAGAGGCCAGCAGGGTATCGAGCATAGGTCGTCCTCGAGGGAGAGGAGCCCCGTCCTGCGCAACGCGCCCAGGACGGGGCTCTCCACAGTTCTACCGGATCGGATAGAGGGCTTCGGCCGTGGCGCCTTCCGGCGGCCAGATGACCTGCTTGACCAGGTTGCCCGACCCGTCATCCTGCCACTGGATCAGGATCATGCTGTGGCCCGTCTGCAAGCCGTGAGCTTCGGCCGTGGTGTCGAACGTGATGTGGCCGAAGAACGTCAGCATATCGGTTGCATCCAGGGCGGCCTTGACCGCGGCTGGATCGGTGGCGCCGGCAGCTTCGATCGCCTTCTGCAGGATCAGGCCGGCGACGTAGCCGCCAGCGGCGTGGTACGAGGGTTCCTCGCCGTAGGCTGCGGTGTAGGCGGCGGTGAAGTCTTGACCGCTGATCCCGAACCACTCCATGCCTCCAGCAGCGGCGGCCTCGGCGGTGTATTCCGCCAAGGGCTCCCACTGGCTCGGCCCGGCGATGCCCAAGGCGGCGTCACCGAGTTCGGCGAAGGTCGGCTCGGGCGGGGCGACGAGCAGAGCGATGTAGTTGGCAGGGACACCCTTCTCGAACAGCTGGCGGGCAAAGGTCGTGCCGTCCTGGAAGTGACCGCCGCCGAGAATCGCCTCCGGGGCGGCTGCGACGATCTTGTTGATGAACGGCCCGAAGTCCGTCGTCCCGCTGTCGTAACCTTCGAAGAGCACGATGTCGTAGCCCAGGCTTTCGGCGTAGGCCTTGGCGGCGGTGACCACGTCGGTCGAGAACTTGTCATTCTCGTGGACGAAGGCGATCTCCTTCAGGCCGTCATCGAGCGCCATCAGGTTGTCGACCGCGCCGGTAAGGTAGCTGCTCGCCGGCGTGTAGGCCTGATACACCAGGGTGTAGCCCTTCTTGTAGGTGGCGTCGGAG
>DATIPT010000146.1:0-10139 GCA_035471625.1 Anaerolineales bacterium | reverse complement strand
CTGGGCACCGTTGGTGATGAAGACTTCGTCCGGCTGGCAGAGTGCCCCTCGGCGCTCCATCCATTCGGCGATCCAGGCGCGGAGAGGCTCAAAGGGAGGGCTGTACTGCAGGACACGGGGCCCGCCGGCTTCCAGGGCGACCCCGATGCACTCCCGAATCTGCCGCAGGGGAAGCAGTTCATTGGCCGGCAAGCCGCCTGCCATGGAGATCACCTTCGGGTCGACCGCCAGGCTGAGCAGCTCCCGCATCACGGAGCGCTTTAGGTCGGCGACTTCGGAACTGAGGGTCAGCTCATCAGGGGTCACGAGAGGATTATAGTCCGGGGCCCTCGGCCTCCGACTCGTCCGCCGGCCCCGTACCTTCCAGGACGACGCGGACTTCTTCCTCCATCGCCTGTTTGCGAGGCTTGCGTCGGCCGCGCAGGCGGGCGATGACGCCGGCCCCGACGGCCTGCGAGATCTCCTTCAGCCGCGCCGCCGAGATCTTCTCCCCCCGGTCGAACCAGGCCGAAGCGGCATAGCCCAGCGCCGTCGTCGCTCCGGCCGCCACGGCGGCAGACACCAGCCAGGCCGGAGGCCCGCCGATCTTGATCAGTTCGTAGAACAAGGTGCGGGCGAGCATCCCGATCCCGAAGGTCACGAGCAACTCACGGGCCCGCGCCAGGGTGATGCGGTAGCCGTAGATCCGCGCCAGGGAGAGGACCAGGGCCGACTGCACGCCGATCAGCGGGATGAAACTGATCATCGGCAGCGGCGTCAGCGAGATCGCCGCCGCGGTCGAGGCCGCTCGGCTGGTGGCGGCGCGCGCCAGCGCGCCCCGGTAGGCTGGAAGCGTTTCGCCCAGAGCGGCGACGATCTCCGGCTCGGACTGGGCGACCGCCACCAGAAGCCGCTCGAGCCCGGTCCCCGAGAGGGCGCTGACCGTGATCAGTTGTTCGGGCTCAAGCCCAAGGGCATGGGCCGCCAGGCCGTGGACTCGAGCCCGGTCCCTCGGCACGGCGTCCATCTTGTTGAGGGCAACGACCCACGGCTTTCCAAGCCCGCGGAGGTCGTCAAGGAGCTTCCGCTCCTCAGTGCCGACTGGCTGTGAGCCATCGAACAGAATCACAAGGACGTCGGCCTGGCGCGCTGCCTCGAAGGCTCGCACCTGCCCTTCGGCCATCTCGGGCGCCGCCCCCGGGGTATCGACGACGGCGAACACGCCGACGTCGCCCTCTTGAACGACCTGGGTCGTCCCCGGCCGCGATGAGACCGCCGCTTTGGGCTGCTTGCCGACGATGAGGCGGTTGTACAGCGTCGACTTGCCGGCATTTGGCGGGCCGACGATCGCAACCCGCTTCCGGTCCCCTGCCGTCTGGCGGACCTGGGTGAGACCGGCCTCCAGGAGCCCGCGCCACCGGCGCAGACTTCCAGGCAGGAGCCGCAAGACCCGATCCAGGTCCCGGCGCCTCTCGGATGGAAGGGAATCCCACCGGCGCCGGATCGGATCCGTCCAACTATCTCCCGGTGAGAGGTCGCCCATATCGCAGGGAGCTCCGTCCGACGCTCCTTCGACCTGTGGAAAACCCGGCGATTCCTGTGGAAAGATGGGTTTGGCTGGGGAGACCAGGAGAGAGAGGAAGACGCCCTCTTCCTATATATAGCCCGCTTCGGTAGCTTATCCCCCACTCCTGCCGGGCGGTCGCCGGGGCAGCGTCCGCTGACGCTTTCATCCAGATTTCCCTCCCAGGCCGCCTGTGGACGGACCCTATCAGGCAACTCCCCATACCTGCCGTCCTGTCATGGGGGGACATCCCGGATATCGGGCCGTCCGGGATCGCGTTGGTGCTCCTCCACATCTTCCACATCCCCTACGACGACTACGGATTCCATTCTCCCAGGGATGAGGAAGGATGTGGAGAGGGAACGACGGAAACGGCTATATCCAGCCCCGAAACTCCATCGCCTTCACCACGCGCTCGATCGCGACCATGTAGGCCGCATCGCGCATGGACACGTCTTTGGAGGTGGCCATGTCGAGGACGGCCTTGAAGGCCACGCTCATCTTCTGATCGAGGCGGGATAGGACCTCCTCCCGGCTCCAGTAGTAGTTCATGTCGTTCTGGACGCCTTCGAAGTAGGAGACGGTCACGCCGCCGGCGTTGCACAGGAAATCCGGGATGACGAAGACCTTCCGCTGGTCCAGGACTCGATCCGCCTCGGGGGTCGTCGGCCCGTTGGCCCCTTCGGCCACGACCCGGACGCGGCGCGAGACGGCGTCGACGGTCTCGCCCGTGATCTGCCCCTCGATCGCCGAAGGGATCAGGATGTCGGCGTCTTGCTCCAGCCAGGCATCGGCGCCGCCGATGGTGTAGCCGGCCTCTGAGGCCTGCTTCCGGTCGATCGTCCCGTAGGCATCAGTGATCGTCTGGAGGAATCGGGGGTCGACCGCGTCCTTCTTCAGGAAGCTGTAGGAGGTCTTGTCGTGGCGGTCCCAACAGGAGACGGCGACGACGGTCCCGCCGAGCTGCTCGATCATCCCGATGGCGGCGTACTGGGCGACGTTGCCGAAGCCCTGGATCGAGGCGGTCATCTTGGTGGCGTCGAGGCCGAGGTGCCCCAGCGCTTCCCGCAGGGTGTAGATCACACCGAACCCGGTCGCCTCGGTGCGCCCGAGGGATCCGCCGGCCCCGACGGGCTTGCCCGTAATCACCCCGGGCGTGTAGTGGCCGACGAGCTTGGTGTACTCGTCCATCATCCAGCCCATCATCTTGGGGGACGTGCCCACATCCGGGGCGGGGACGTCCAACCGCGGGCCGATGTTCTTCCAGATCTGGTCGATCCAACCGCGACACAGGCGCTCCTGCTCGCCCAGGCTGAGAGTCGCCGGATCGACGGCGACGCCGCCCTTGCCCCCTCCCAGGGGGATGTCGGCGACGGCGCATTTCCAGGTCATCCACATCGCCAGGGCCCGGATCGTGTCGAGAGTTTCGCTGGGGTGGAATCGAATCCCGCCCTTGGCCGGTCCGCGCGCATCGTTGTGCTGTACCCGGTAGCCGAAGAAGACTTGCATCGAGCCGTCGTCCATGCGCACCGGGATCTGAAAGCGGAACTCGCGCAGGGGCCATCGCAGAACGGCGCCGATTCCGGGAGAGAGCTGGATCTTGCTGGCGACGCTGTCGAACTGGGACTGGGCCATCTCAAAGGCGTTCAAAGGCGCATCCTTCATGGAACAGGGCCTCCCGAGGCTGGAGACGGCAGGGGAGCCCGAACGGGACTCTCTTGAGGGTAGCCGTAGGCGGAGTTGTCGGACAAGTGACGTCCCTCACCCGCCCCGGCGATTCTGATCGGTCGAAAGCAAGGCCGAAAGGCGTTCGGCGACCAGAGACGGCTTGGCGCGGCCGCCGGCGCGCCGCATGACTTGGCCGAACAACCACTGGGAGACCGCCGTCTTGCCTCCCCGGTAGAGGTCGACCTGCTCGGGATGGGCGGCGAGGACTTCGGCGATCAGGCGGTCGATCTCCTGAACGTCGCCGACTTGGGCCAGCCCCTCGGCCTCGACGATCTGTGACGGGGATCCGCCCTCCCGGAAGATCCGCTGCAGGAGAGACTTGCCCGTTGGGGGGCTGATGACGTCGCCTTCGACCATCGCCACAATCTCGGCCAGCGCCGCCGGCGAAAGGGCGCTCTGGTCTACCGTCAGGCCGGCCTCGTTGAGCAGGCCGAAGACTTCACCGGTGATCCACAAGGCGAACTTCTCCGGAGGCACCGTCGGCGCGGCGGCAACGGCCGCCTCGAAGGTGTCGGCGATGCGAGGGTCCGCCGCCAGCTGGGCGGCAAGGTGGGGCGGAAGCCCGAGGTTCTGCCGAAATCGGACGCGGCGTTCCGCCGGGATCTCCGGCTGCGATCGCCGGACGCGCTCGACGAAGGTCTCGTCGATCCGCAGCGGGGGCAGGTCGGGCTCCGGGAAGTAGCGGTAGTCGTGGGCGTCCTCCTTGTCGCGCTGGGGAAGCGTTTCGCCGCGGACTTCGTCCCAGCCGCGAGTCTCCTGATCGACCGGCATACCGGCCGCCGCCAGCCGGCTCTGGCGGTCGATCTCGAAGGTGACCGCACGGACCATCGCCCGGAAAGAGTTCAGGTTCTTGATCTCCGTCCGAACGCCGAAGTCCTGTACGCCGACCGGTCGAATGGAGACGTTGGCCTCGAAGCGGATCGCCCCCTTCTCCATGTCGCCTGTCGTGACGTCGAGCGTGCGCAACAGGGAGCGCAGCTCCGTGGAGAACGCCTTGGCATCCTCCACGGATCGAAGGTCGGGCTCGGTCACGACCTCGAGCAGGGGAACCCCGGCCCGGTTGTAGTCGACCAGGGATTCGCCCTGGCGATGGATCAGCTTGCCGGTATCTTCCTCGAGGTGGACGCGGCGGATGCGGACCCGCTTCTCCTGGCCGTCGCCGGGCACGGAGAGCGCGCCGCCGGTCGCCAGCGGGCTCTCATACTGGGAGATCTGGAAGCCCTTGGGAAGGTCGGGGTAGAAGTAGTTCTTGCGGGCGAACACGCTGACGGGAGCGACGTCGCTGCCGAGGGCCAGGGCGACGCGCACAGCGCATTCGATCGCCCCGGCGTTGACCGCCGGGAGAGACCCCGGCAGGCCCATGCAGATCTCGCACACCGCCGTGTTCGGTTCGGCCCGGGTCGAGTCGACGACCGGGCAGGCGCAGAACATCTTGGTGCGCGTCTTGAGCTCGACGTGGACCTCGAGTCCGATAACCGGTTCGAACATGGGCACGGATCGATTATCTCATGCGGAGAGGGGCGAACCTAGAAAGAGGGACCGCGTCGCGCCGAGAGGTGCTCAGCCGTGGCGCTGCATGAAGCGGCGCATCCGCTCGAGGGCCTCCTCGAGCTTGTCATAGGAGGTAGCGTAGGAGCAGCGGACGAATGCCCCGTCGGCTCCGAAGGCGTTGCCCGGGACGACGGCCACCCTTTCTTCCTGCAGAAGCCGCTCGGCGAAGGTTTCGTCGTCGAGGCCGCTGGCGGCGATCGACGGGAACGCGTAGAAGGCTCCCAGGGGCTCGAAGGTGGGCAGGCCGAGCTCGTTGAGTCCCCCGACGATCAGGCGGCGCCGGCGGTCGTATTCGGCGACCATCGCCGCCACGTGCTCCTCGCCTTCGAGCAGCGCGTGGCGGGCGGCGGCCTGGGCCGTCGTGGGGGCCGACATGATCGTGTACTGATGCACCTTGCGAAGTTCGGCCAGGACCGGCGCCGGGGCGGCGGCGTAGCCGATGCGCCAGCCGGTCATGGCGTAGTCCTTGGAGAATCCACCCAGGGTGATTGTGCGTGGCTGCATGCCGGGAAGGGAGGCAAAGCACACGTGCTGGTGGCCACCGTAGACCAGCCGGTCGTAGATCTCATCGGAGATCACCAGCAGATCGTGGCGCTCGGCGACCTGGGCCAGGGCCTGCAGATTCTGGCGCGACATGACTGCGCCGGTCGGGTTGTTGGGGTATCCGATCAGGAGGCCTTTGGTGCGCGGGGTAATGAGCGCCTCGACCGCCTCGGCCCGCACCTGGAAGGCGTCTTCGACCTGCGTCGCCAGCGGGACCGGGACGCCTCCGGCGAAGATCACCTCCGGTTGGTAGGCGACGAAGCACGGGGTGGGGACGATGACCTCATCGCCGGGGTCGAGGACGGCGGTGAGCGCAAGATAGAGCGCCTCGGAGACGCCGACGGTGATCAAGACCTCGCTGCGCGCATCGTACGCGACGCCGTACCGCGCCTGCAGGTGCTCGGCGACCGCCTGGCGGAGCTCGATCGTTCCGGAGTTCGAGGTGTAGTGGGTGTCGCCCTGGCGCAGGGAGGCGATCCCGGCCTCGAGGATCGGTGCCGGGGTGACGAAGTCCGGCTCGCCGATCCCCAGGGAGATGACATCGTCCATGGTGGCGGCGATGTCGAAGAAGCGGCGGATGCCCGAAGGAGGGACGGCGGCGACGCGGCGCGCGACAAAATCACGCATAGCGGTGGGCCTCGGGTTCAGGGGGAGGAGCCGTCATGCGACGGAGCGGAATCGGAGGCGTCCGACTGGAGGCTGTGGATGCGCCACTCATCGTACAGCTCCCCGTAGAAGAGTTCGAAGACACGCCCGTCCTCGGTTCGGACCCGGAAGCGGCGCCCGCCGGGAATGCGCCACGTGTCCTCGATGGCTTCGATCGGCAGTCGCTGGCCCCGCCAGACGAGCGCGATCGGCCGTTCGGCGTAAGTATAGCCGGAATGACACTCGACCAACTCCGATGACCTTCCGGACTTGGGGGCGTCGGTCACAGCCAGTCGCGACGCCAGAAGATCACGACCACCACCGCGGCGACGACGAACGAGCCCGCAAGGATCAGCCAGAAAGCCGCCGGGTTCTCGTGAAGCGGGACGACGACGTTCATCCCAAAGATGGAGGCGACCAGAGTCGGAAGGGCGAGGACGATCGTCACCGAGGCCAAGAACTTCATGACGGCGTTGAGGTTGTTTGAGATCACCGAGGCGAACGCGTCCATCGTCTGGCTGAGGATTCCGCTGGAGATCGCCGTCATCTCCATCGCCTGGCGGAATTCCGTCAGGACGTCTTCGAGCAACTCCAGGTCGTCGGGAAAGGCCTGGAAGTGCTGGTTGCGCTGCAGTCGTTCGAGCATCACCTCGTTCGACTTGAGGGCTTCGGTGAAGTAGACGAGGCTTTTTTGCCGCTTGAGCAGGTCGAGCAGTTCGCGATTGCGGAGCGACGCCTGCAGGCGGTCCTCCAGGGCGTCGACCGCCTTGTTGATCTCGCCGAGATGGTGGAGATAGCGCTGGGCGGTCGCTTGCAGGACGTGCAGGACGAAGCGGTTGTGCTTCGTGGTTGAGAGGCCTCGCACCAATCCGGAGGCGAGTTGTTGGAGCACCCCCACCTCTCGGGTGCACACGGTGACGACATACCCCTTGGTCAGGATGATCCCCAGAGGGACAGTGATGTGCGGAATGTCGGTTGCCTCGCCCTGGAAGAAGGGGACGCGCAGGACGATGAGCGTCGAACCATCCTCGCGTTCGGTGCGGGCTTGCTCGCCGCGGTCGAGGGCGTGGGTGAGGAAGGCCTCAGGGACCGAGAGCGTTTCCCGGAAGCGCCCGATCTCCTCGGACGTCGGATCGACAAGGCTCACCCAGGAGCCTTCGGCCGGGGTCTCGACGGTCTCGAGTGTCCCATTGCGGCTTCGGTAGATCGTCACCATAGCCTGCCTCCGCGGGCCGTCGGGGGCGGACCCCTCCGAGGTCCGGGAAACCGGCGAGCGCCGCCCCGAATCCTAATCGGGGTCGGCCTGGATCGGCAAAGGGCAAATCTTCGCTACGGCGCAGGGACCGCGGGTGGACAAGCATCCTCCCGAGGAGCGCGCCTTGGCAGGCGACAAACCTTGGACGCCTGTGCTACATCTCTTCGAAACACGCGAGGGTGGGCGATGGCGCAATCAGGCGGATCGCTGCCGGATGACCTGGCCAGGCTTGAACGACGCCTGGCCACGTTGCGTTCGCTCCAGGGGCAGGGGCGGATCAGATCGTCCGACCTGGAAGCCGAGATTGCCGGCCTGACGGCGAAAGATCCCCAAGGGCAAACGTGGTGGCTGGCGGGCGAGGCGGGCGCCTGGCATCGTTGGGACGGCCAGGCCTGGGTCCGCGACGACCCGCTGAAACCTGTCCGGCTGGCGCCGAGGGCAAAGGGCCGCTCTGGCCAAGGACGACGCGTGAGCGTTCTGGCGGCCGTCGGCATCGCGGCGTTGGCGGGAGCCTGTTTGTTGGCGGTCGGCGTGTTTCTCCTGGGCGGCTACCGTGAGTACCAGGCGCTGCCCAAGATCGTCGAGGATGTCCAGGTCGACTTGGCCGCGGCTGAACCGCTGCCGCTCTCGGATGATCAGCACCGGGTCCGGGCCGAGCTCGGTGACCCCGAAGCGTTCATGATCCTGTTCTACGAGGAGCCGCTGGAGGATGGATCGATCGGCGACGTGCGGACCGAGATGTGGAGCTATTTCACCGAGCGCGTAGAGTACACCTTCATCAACGGCGAACTGGTCGGAGAGGATTCGATCGAGGTGGATCTCACCGGGCTGGCGCCGGTCCCCTACCGGCCGGAGCAGTTTCGTGCCTACATGAACCTCCAGGACGTTGTCGCCGCCGCCGGGGTGGACTCGTTCCTGGTCGTGCCGCTGGAGAGAGAGCTCGTGGATGGCGGCGAGGTGTACTACGCCGACCAGCTGACGTTCGGTCTGAAGGACGACGAACTGCGGTACGTCGAGGCGCTGGCGCTGGACGTCGAGGGCTGAGCCATGGATGGTCGCTTGCGCCCATGGTGGAGCGGCATCCTGCTGCTGGGCCTACCGCTTCTCGTTCTTCAGCCCGTCATTGGCAGCCGGGAGCCCGATGACCTGCACCGGACGCACGCCGATGCCGCGATGCTGGCCCAGGTCAGCCAGGCGGTCCTGGCGGATGAGCCCTATGACGAGGCCCGCACCCTGCCGGGTCTGATGGCGCCTGCACCACAGGAAGAGGCTCCGCCCGTGGACCAGAAGTTGATCGAGGCGCAGTTGAACGCTGTCAGGGCTGAACAGGCGGAATTGGAGGCCTTGTGCTCGTATGCGGAGAGGACCAACGCCGACGACGCCTGCTTGCTGGAGCAACTCAGGGAGTCGTGCGCCCGCAAACGAGAACGGCTGAAGGCGCAGTATGAGGCGTTGCGGGCGATCCGAGGGGATCGGCGCAAGCAGACAACGAAGTTCTTCGCTGCACTGAACCGGGCCAGGCGGGAGATCTGGCGCGGGCTGGGGCCACTGGGAAGGAACATCGTGCGCAATCTGGCCAAGGACGCGGTGAGCGTGGTGACCTCGCAGGGGCAGATCACAGGCCAGGTGTTCAGGGTGCTGTTGCGCAAGCACGTGCGGCACGAACTGCAGACGGCGGCCTGGTCGCGTCTTGCCCGAAGAGGCGGAGCGGCAACGACGTCGAGCAGCGCCTGTGACGAGAAGACGCCGGTGGATGCGGCCGCTGCCGCGCCAGAGGCGCAACCGCAGGACGCGGAGGCCTTCCGCCTCCCGGGCGCGGGCGTCTGGGAACTGACCTGTGACGAGCAAGATCCGTTTGTGATCGAAGACATTCGCAGCGACACGTGGGAACTGAAGATCGATTTCGGGAGTCGCACCTTCTGGGGCAGCATCGAAAGGAGCGTTTACGATCGGGTCCTCGACGACACGTTCATGTGGGTCGAAACCGTATCGGGAGACGTGACGGAAGACGGCTATCTTCGCGGGACGGGCAACTGGAAATCCGGGCTTCGCGAAGACCCGATCGCCTGGACGGGCGCCATCGCCGCCGACCTCTCCCACGTATGTATCGCGCGGACGCTGCGGGTGGACTTGTGGTTGACGCCGGACTGGATCCGTCAGACCGGAAGGGAGATGTTCATGACGCCTGGAGAGGCTTGCACCGGCCTATGTGTGGTGGCGCCGTGAGCAAGCCAAGGACCCCCGAGGCCAATCTGGGATGGCCGCTTGGTCTTTCTGGAGTTGGCGACATGGCCCAGCTGCAAGGCAGGAGCCTGATGACCGGGACGGACAACAGATCAGCGGCGCGTCCGAGAGTTCGCCTCCAGTCGATCTTCCTCTTCCTTGTGCTCATGGTCGGGCTGTTGCCTTCGTGTCAGGGGATGCCTTCGGGGCCGGGCCGCCCGATGGACGACGCGCTGCTCCTGGCCCTGGCCTCTCACGAGCAATTCGAACTCGGCGAGCAGACCGCGCGGGTGGGAGGGGCCCGGCTCGCCGCCTATGCACAAGGCCTCGCCCCGCGGTCGCCCAACCCACACCGCCAACTCCAGAGCATGTACGCCGATTTTGCCAGCTCCGTCGGCGAGGGCGGCCTGGGGTATGAGCACTTCGCCGCCAAGGCACAGGAGCACATGCTTCTGGCCGACGCGCTCGACACTTCCCGGGCGCGCCGCGACGCCCGCCGCGGGCGCGGCTTCCAGCGCTTCATCCGCGGGCTGGCTCGGGCGCCGATCAAGGTAACCCAAGGCGTTGGGCAGTTGCTAGAAGGGACGTTGCGAGTCACCGGGACCGTCATCGCCATTGCTATTGAGCAGGCGCCACAGATCGCCCGCGAAA
>DATIPT010000145.1:0-2750 GCA_035471625.1 Anaerolineales bacterium | reverse complement strand
TGCGCTCGGTCCATGTGCCCCAGAGCATCCGGATCGCCATCCAGGCCCGGTTGGCGCGCCTGCCGGAGGACGCCCAGGAGATCCTGCGGCGGGCGTCGATCGTCGGCCGCGAATTCGACTACGACGTCCTCAAGGCCACTGCCGACCTCGACGAAGATCGCCTGATCGACGCCCTCGAAATCGGCGAGCGGGCGCAGCTCATCGAAGAGATCCACCCTCCGGGCGAAAGGCGCACTCGCGCTCGGCCCCGTTTCACGTTCGTCCACGCTCTGATTCCGCACACCCTGGCCGAGGGCATCAGCGGCCTGCGGCGTCAGCGCCTCCATCGACGCGTCGGCGAAGCCCTGGAGCAGTCGGCGACGGAAGACCGGGACGAGTTGGCCGGCCGGATCGGGCGGCACTTCGCCGAGGCCGGGGAATGGGACCGTGCCGCCGAGTACTTCCTGCGGGCGGGCGACCACGCCCAGTCGGTCTACGCCTACCGGGAAGCGATCGCCGCCTACGAGGAAGCCCTCGGGATCGTGCGCGACCGCAAGGAAACCGACCGGGAAGCCCGCACCCTGATGAAGCTCGGCTCGCTCTACCACTCGATCCTCGATTTCCCTCGATCGCGGCGCGCCTATCAGGAAGCCTTTGCGCTCTGGGAAGTGGCGGGGTCGGGCGGCGCATCACCACCCCCACCGCCGACCGATCGCCCGCTGCTGGTGTTCGCCCGCAACCCGGAGACGCTGGACCCGAACATCGCCACGGATGTCAATCATCTCGAGATCGTCGACCAGCTCTTCTCTGGCCTGGTCGAGCGCACACCGGAGATGGACATCGTGCCCGATGTCGCCCGCTCATGGGAGATCTCCGAGGGCGGCCGCCGCTACACGTTCCACCTGCGCCCCGACGTCTTCTGGAGCGATGGAGTCCAGGTGACGTCGAAGGATTTCGAGTTCTCCCTCAAACGCATCCTGGATCCGAGCACAGGCTCCCGCAACGCCGGGTTCCTATACGACATCACGGGCGCCGAAGCCTACCACCGCGGGAAGCACGCCTCCCCCGAGTCGATCGGGATCCACGCCCCTGATCCGCTGACGCTGCAGTTCGACCTGGCCTGCCCCGCCGGCTACTTCTTGCACCTGCTGGCGCACGCGACGGCGTTCCCGGTCCCGGCCCATGTCGTGACCGCCCACGGTCCGCAGTGGTGGCACGCGGAGACCCTCGTGACCAACGGGCCGTTCCTGATGGAGCGCTGGGAGCCGAAAAAGCGAATCGCGTTCTCCAGGAATCCGCGCTTCCATGGGAGGACCCGAGGCAATGCCCAACGCCTGGAAGCCACCTTGTGGGAAGCCTTCGACGCCGACCGCGCCCTGCGCCAGTATGAAGCGGATGAGGTCACGTGCATGCGGGTACCCAGCACCACGCCGACGGCCTTCCTGGAGCGGCACAAGTCCGAACGGATCTCGGAACCGAGCGCCCAGGTCACCTGGGTCTCAGTCAACCCGAAGGTGGGTCCGTTCCAAGACCGCCGGGTCCGCCTGGCGTTCGCCCACGCGTGTGATCGAAAGGTCCTGACCGAGTCCCAGCGCGACCAGGGAGAAACGACCTCCACGGGCGGGTTCATTCCCGAAGGTCTCCCGGGGCACATCCCCAACCTGGCGTTCCCATTCGACCCGGATCGGGCGCGGGCCCTGCTGGCCGAGGCCGGATTCCCCGACGGCCGCGACTTCCCCGTCGTCGACTTTCTCGCCATCGGCTTGCAGCCCACGCCGCCCCAATTGGAGAAGCTGCGCGCCCGTTGGTCGTCCATCTTGAACGTAGAGGTCCGACTGATCACGGAAACCTTTGAGCGGGCGTCGCAACGGATCCGGGAGACCCCGCCGGCGCTGATGCGGACGGCCTGGCTGGCCGATTTTCCCGATCCCGACAACTTCTTGCGCCTCGGCTTTGGCTTCTACGGGGATCTGAACTGGGATCCAAGGTACGCGGATCTCGTCGATCAGGCGCGCTGCGCCACCGATCTGCGCCACCGGATGGCCTTGTACCAGCAGGCGGACCGGCTGCTCATTCAGGAGGCGGCCGCCATCCCGCTCCTCTACGGGCGGGTGGACTACTTCGTCAAGCCCTGGGTGCGCAGCCTGCCTTTCTCGCCCGTCCGCACATGGTACTGGAAGGACGCCGTGCTGGAATGACCAGGACGCCGAGAGCGGCACAGCCCCCCGGATACCAGCTCCTGGCGATCACAACTCTGGTCATGCTGGCCTCGGCCTGCGTTCGGTCGGAACCACCGGCTTCCCCGCCGCCCGCAGCTCCGGCCCCGACCCCCACCGCGTCCGCCTCGGCGGCTCCTGCGCCGACGCACACCTCGGCCCCGGCGCCCACGCCGGACCTCAGCCCGCGCCCCCTCGCCTGGTTCGCCCCGCTGCCGCCGATGCCTTCTCACCCCGGCCGGATGTTCACCGGATCGGACGACTTCCTCGATCTCTTCGCCCCGGATGCCGCGTGGTCGGCCGCCCAGAGTCACCTGCAAGTCTTCAAACTCTACGGCGAGTGGGTCGCCTACCGCGCCAGCGACGCCGAGCTGCGAACGGCGGTCGAGGCGATCCGGCGATTGGGGCTAGCACTGGCGGTCGAGGCTGGGCCGCTCGATCCGCCCCCGGAATGCGGCCAGGGGATCGAAGGCTTCGCCGGCACGGATGAAGGGCGATTGATCGCCAACCGCATCCTCAACGCCGGAGGACGGATCGACCTGATCGCCCTCGACG
>DATIPT010000144.1:0-10688 GCA_035471625.1 Anaerolineales bacterium | reverse complement strand
GGCCGGTCCGTACACTGTGAAGTAGCGCAGGATCGTGATGTCCAATCCGTAGAGGTAGTGGTATGTGTGGCAGAGCAGTTCCGCGGCTCCCTTGGAGGCGGCGTAGGGCGAGAGCGGCCGAGAGATATCGGCCGATTCGTCGAAGGGCCTGGGGTTGTGAGCGCCGTACAGGCTTGAGGTCGACGCCTGGACCATCTTCGGGATCCCCTTGCGCCTCGCCAGCTCGAGAACGTTCAGCGCCCCGATCGTGTTGGCGGCGAAATAGGCGGCCGGGTTTTTCAGGCTGGGTCGCACCCCGGCGCGCGCCGCCAGGTTGAAGACGGCATCGAAGGTTGTGTCTCCCGACGCCGCCTCCAGGGCGGAAGCGTCGGAGATATCTACTTCCTGGAAGGCAAAGCCGCCCTGCAGTTGAAGACGATCCAGCCGCCATGTCTTCAGGCGCCGGTCATAGGCATCGTTCAGGTTGTCGTATCCGGTGACGTGATGCCCGTCCGCCAGCAAGCTTTCCGCCAGGGCGGCGCCGATGAAGCCGGCCGCACCGGTGACAAGGTAGCGAGCCATCAGAGTCGAAGGACCTTCGGGCTTCGAATCCCGGCTCCGCCGACGGCGTTGCGGGTATCGAAAATCAGCGAGGCGGCGTCGACCAGTGATCGGTAGTCGATAGCGCTGTGGTGGGTGATGATCACGACACAGTCGGATCGCCGCGCTTCGGCGGCCAGGTCGTCCACCGAAGTGAGCCCCCAGCCCTCGTGCTCGAGCGATGGGACATGGGGATCGTAGTAGGCCACCTCGGCGCCCTTGCCGCGCAGGAGACCGATCACGTCGAGCGCCGGAGATTCGCGGATGTCGCTGATGTCCGGTTTGTAGGCCACCCCGACGACCAACAGGCGCGATCCCCGCAGGGCCTTGCCGCGCTGGTTCAGGGCGTCCTGAACTCGCTCCACGACGTAGCGCGGCATGTTCGTGTTGATTTCGCTAGCGAGGTCGATGATCCGGGCGTTGTACTTCATCGACTTCATCTTCCACGAGAGGTACAGGGGGTCGATCGGGATGCAGTGTCCGCCCAGGCCCGGTCCCGGCAGGAAGCGCATGTAGCCGAACGGCTTGGTGCTGGCGGCTTCGATGACCTCCCACACATCCAATCCGAGCCGATCGCACATCAACACCATCTCGTTGACCATGGCGATGTTCACGGCCCGGAAGGTGTTCTCCAGGAGCTTGGTCATTTCCGCGACTTCAGCCGAAGACACTGGCACGATGGTCTCGATGGCCTGCTCGTACATCGCCGCCGCCACAGCGGTACACGCCGGCGTGATCCCGCCGATCACCTTGGGCGTGTTCTTCGTCGTCCAGTCCTGCCGGCCAGGGTCCACGCGCTCCGGTGAGAAGGCGACGAAGAAGTCGTGCCCCACTTGGAGATCGGGGCGATCGAGTTCACTGACCACGAGTTCGCGCGTCGTCCCCGGATAGGTCGTCGACTCGAGGATCACGACCATCCCGGCATGCAGCGCCGGGCGCAGGGCCTGGGTCGCCGAGACGATGAAGGACAGATCCGGGTCGCCGGTCTTGCGCAGCGGAGTCGGTACGCAAATGCTGACGCCGTCGGCTCCGGCAAGGCTTCCGAAGTCGGATGAGGCCTGCAAACGACCGCTTTGTACGAGAGCGGCGACCTCCGCCGAAGGGATATCCTCAATGTAGCTTTCACCGCGCCGAATCGCCTCAACCTTCTTGGGATCGAGGTCGATCCCGGTGACTTTGAATCCAGCCTCGGCCAGGACGATGGCAAGCGGGAGTCCGACATATCCCAGGCCGACGATGCCGATCTCCGCCTGGCGACTTCGGAATCGCTCGATCAGGTTCTCGGCGGCGGCTGGCAGCCCTGGCGTATCCGATCCCATTCGTTTCGCCTTTCTCAGCCCAGATTAGAACAGATTCAACTGCGTTGCGTCGGAGGATGACTCCGGAGGCGTCTCCGGCTGGCTTTCAGCTTCCGAGAGCAGAGAGCGGAGCACTTCGAAATCCGCCTGGACATCCTTGCGAAGACTGGGTTGGTGCAGCGCTGCCGCCGGGTGGTACATCGCCACGACCATGCGCCCGCCGATTTCCCGGCTCTTCCCATGGATGGCGCTGATCCGCGCTCCAGGGAAGTAGCGCGCCATGGAGAAGCGCCCCAGAGTCACAATGACTCGGGGATGGACGACCCGAATCTGCTCCTCCAGGTACTTTGCACAGGCGTCCATCTCCTCCGGGAGCGGATCCCGGTTTCCCGGAGGGCGGCACTTCACCACGTTGCAGATGAAGACCTCCGCCCGGGACAAGCCGATCCCCTCCAGCAATTCCTCCAGGAACTTGCCCGCCGCCCCGACAAACGGACGGCCCTGCTCGTTCTCATGGAAACCCGGACCCTCCCCGACAAACATCACGGAGGCGTCGGCCGGGCCTTCCCCAGGCACTGCACGCTTGCGCGACAGATGAAGCCGGCAATCGGTGCAGGACAAGATTCGGGCTTCCAGTTCCCGTAGCGTCGGGTCAGCTACCATCCGGTTCGACCATGGGCATTGCACGTTCGTACGCCAGGTTCCAACGAGTCATCAACACAGCATCTTCGTGATTGTCCTTGTAGTATCGCGGCCGTCGACCGACGATCTCGAAGCCATGCCGGATATAGAGGCGGCGGGCTTCTTCGTTGGACGAACGAACTTCCAGCGTCATCATGTCCGCCCCTTGGCTCGCCGCCTGGAGCATCGCCTCCACCAGCAACCGCCTCCCGATTCCCCGGCGCCGCCGCTCCGGGTGAACCGCCAGCGTGCTCAAGTGGGCTTCATCGACCACGAGCCAGTAGCCGGCATAGCCCGCGATGTGCGTCAGGCGGTCTTCAGCCAGTTCCGCCACGAGGAGATGAGCCGCCTCGTTCGAAGTCAGTTCGGAACGAAAGCTCGCCTCAGACCACGGGAGAGGGAAGGACGCCCGATCGATCGCAACCACGGCGGGGATATCGCTCACGGTCATCCCGCGGATTCGAAGTCCGTTGGCGCGGGCCGCATCCCGTCTCATGAGGGCACGCCGGGATAGATCGGAACGAGAGCCATGGGATCGCTGGCCTTGCGGGTCCGGAGGCGGGCCCAACCCAAGGATGCGAGCACTGCAGGTCGGCGGACGCACAGCGCCGGGTCGGCAAGCCGGATCTGGCGCCACCCGCCGAGCAATTTCCGTTCGGCTGCGGTCAACTCCCCGCAAACATACGTTGGACGTTCGATCAGCGACTCGAGAGTCTCCGTTTCGGCGATCAGGCCTTCACCTTCTTGCTTCCAAGCTTTTCTTGACCACTTGTACCACGCGGCCGACCAGCGGCCGCGGCCGGCGTGAATCAAGGCAAGCATCGGCTCCGGCCGCGAGGGTTGACCCGAGGCGAGAACATCCAGGGTGGGGACTCCGACAATCTTCAGCCCACGGGCAAACGCCAGGCCCTTGGCGAACGCCAAGCCGATCCGCAAACCAGTGTACGAACCGGGACCGATCGTCACCGCCAGCCCGCTGAGATCCCTCTCCGTCAGACCCTGGCGGCGAAGGAGACGGGCGGCCTCCGGCGGAAGCTCGACGGTTGCATGCCGGGAGCTCAGCCAGGTCTCCTCCGCCAGGATCCTGGCGCCGTCGGTGATGGCAAGCCCCAGACGGTTGGTGGCGGTGTCGATAGCCAGCAACATCTCAGCCCCCGAAGGCGGCCTTCCGAAACTCGCCGAGCAGGCGAAGGTGAGCCGACCCGCTGGCGGCGAACTTCATCGAACGCCGCGACTCGTCCACCCACCCCAGCCCCACCCACAGATGGTCGGTCGGGAGCACTTGTGCGACCTGCGCCGGCCATTCGATAACGACCACGTGGCCTTCGTCGAAGAGATCCGGCAATCCCATGCCCCGGGCCTCCTCGGCCGTCGCCAGTCGGAAGGCATCGACGTGATACAGGATGTCGGAATCGGCCCGGCGATACTCGTTCACCAACACGAACGTTGGGCTCGTGACCGCGTCGAGCGCACCCCAGCCACGGGCGATTCCCTGGGTGAGGGTCGTCTTCCCCGAACCGAGGTCCCCTTCCAGGCAGACGACATGGCCGTGGCGAAGGATTTCGCCCAGCCGGACGCCGACCCGAAGGGTCTGCTCCGGGCTATGGCTCAGAAACTCGAGGGTTCGATCGTCGAGAATCGGCATGGGCGGTCGGCATTATACGTCCGGCAGGACCCCCCAACAAGCAGACGGCCCTACTTGCGTCCTGCTATCGCCGCGCCCCGCCTCGTGATACCATCCGGCCGATGCGAATCCTAGTCCTTTCCGACATCCACGCCAACCTGGAGGCCCTGGAGACGGTCCTGGCCGACGCCGGATCGGTCGATTCGGTCTGGTGCCTGGGCGACCTCGTGGGCTACGGGCCAAACCCGAACGAAGTGATCGACCGCGTTCGAGACCTGCCAGGCCTTCTCTCCCTGATCGGGAACCACGATCAGGCAGCCCTGGGCATAATCCCGCTAAGTCGGTTCAACCAGGATGCAGGCGCGGCAGCCGCCTGGACGATGGAACAACTTCGGTCCGACAATGCCGCCTACCTTCGCTCGCTTCCCAGCCGAATCACTTTCGAGGATTTCACTTTGGCCCACGGCAGCCCTCGGCAGCCGGTCTGGGAGTACATCCTCGACCTGCAGTCTGCGACGGGCAACTTTGACAGCTTCACGACGAACTACTGTCTGATCGGGCACTCGCACCTCCCCCTGGTGTTCCACCGAGCCCAGTCCAACGGTACGGCCACCTCCGTTGGCGTGAGTTGGGATGCCCCGCTAGCCCTCGAGCCGCGCATGATCCTCAACCCGGGGTCCGTGGGCCAACCCCGCGACATGGATCCCCGGGCGGCCTATGCCATCCTGGACACGCAGGCGCTGACATGGTCCCCTCGCCGGGTGGCCTACGATGCTGAGAAGACTCGGGAGAAGATGCTCAACGCCGGACTGCCTGAACGGCAGGCATCCCGCCTCTTGGCTGGCTGGTAGACGGGAACTTCCTCCGGGGCCCGGACGTCCTACCAGTAAGCCCACCGCCGCGGGGCGCTAGGAGGACCCTTCCATGAAGAAGACCCTGGGAATCGCAACGCTCGTGATCGCCGGCCTTCTCCTGGCCGCCTGTTCCTCGCAATTGGCGGCAAGACCGGCGGGCGTGGACTTCGAGCCGGGTATCGCCGGCGGCGACGCGTTCGCACCCGAAGCCCCGCGCGCCGAGGCCTTGCCGGCGTTGGAATTCTCTGCCTCCCAGCCGACGACTCAGGAACGGATGGTCGTGCAGACCGCATCCGTGACGATGGTCGTGACAGACCCGGTCGACAAGCTCGCCGAGATCCGCGCCATGGCCGAGGCGATGGGCGGCTTCGTGGTGTCCTCCTACGTCTACAAGACCTCCTTTGGCGAAGGCCTCACGGCCGACAACGCTTCCGTGACTGTTCGCGTCCCGGCTGAGCGTCTCAACGAGGCGATGAAGGAGATTAAGTCGGGTGCCGTCGAGGTGCGAACGGAGAACATCACCGGGGAAGATGTGACGGCGCAGTACGTCGACCTGGAGTCCCGCCTACGCAATCTCGAGGCGGCCGAAGAGCAACTGACCAGGATCATGGAGTCGGCTGAGAAGACTGAGGACGTCCTGGCCGTCTACAACGAGCTGGTCCGCGTGCGCGGCGAGATCGAGATGGTCCGCGGTCAAATGAAGTACTACGAGGAGTCGGCTGCCTTCTCCGCGATTTCGGCCGAACTCATCCCCGACGTGGCAGCCCAGCCGATCGAGTTCGGAGGCTGGCAGCCGCAGGGCACGGTCAAGGCTGCGGTCGAGGCACTGATCAGTGCCTTGCAGACGCTCGCCGACATCGGCATCTGGGCCGCGATTTGTGTGCTGCCGATCGCGCTGCTGTTCGGCCTGCCCGTCTTGCTCATTCTTCGGGCCGTCCGGCGGCGGCGCGGCAAGCCTGCCGGCGAGGGCACGACCGCCTAGCGTTTGAACCCCGGGGCCGAAAGGCCCCGGCCCTTTTTCGCCTCCCGAAAGCGCCCTCGCGCCGCCAACGGAACGCTCACACTCCTGGCCGGTCTGATGCGACTAGAGGTTTTCGCGGACCGCCTTGGCCAAGTTTCCGAAGGCTTGCGTATGAACGGTGTCCGGGTGCCGGGGGCGAGGCAGATCCACCTTCGTATCCAATCGGACGGTGCCCGGACGAGGGCTGAGGACGACGACGCGGTCGGCCAGCAGCAAGGCCTCCGCGATCGAATGGGTGACCATCACGACCGTCACCGGGCGAGCGGACCAAATCCGCAGGAGTTCGAAGGCCATTCGTTCTCGCGTCAACGCATCCAGGGCCCCGAAGGGCTCGTCCAGAAGCAGCAGATCGGGCTCGTGGACCAGGGCACGGGCGAGCGCCACACGCTGGGCCATGCCCCCCGAGAGATCGCTGGGAAGCGCCCGTTCAAAGCCATCCAGGCCGACCAGGTCGACCATCGACGCCGCCCGCTCGCGCTGGACAGCCGCCTCAAGACTCTGCAATTCCAGCGGTAGGCGGATGTTGTCGACAACGGTCCGCCACGGCATCAAGTTCGACTCCTGAAACACGAACCCGATCCGGCGCCGCGGGCCGCGCAGCCGTTCGCCTTCGAAAACTACCTCGCCCTCCGTCGGAAGGGCGAGCCCGCCAAGCAAGCGCAGAAGCGTGGTCTTGCCACAACCGGAAGGTCCGACGACACACAGGAACTGACCGGCTGGTACCTCCACGTCGATCCGCTCGAGTGCCACCACAGGATGCAGGGCGTTCGGGTAGATCTTCGTGAGGCCTCGGGCGACGAGGATCGGCTGGGTCAAGGCAGGAACTCGTTGGTGAACGCAGCGGAGAGGTCCAACGTCTCGCCCAGGAGACCCATCTCACGCAAGACCGCCTGCATATTCGACCAGGCGGCGGGATCGCTGTAGCCGAGCCGCTCGGCCTTCCAGAAGGCCATCGACGCGTCTAGCACCTGGCGCTGCACATCCTGGTTCGCCGAACCGAGGCCTTCGACGTAGTCCTTGCAGATCTCATAGGCAGCATCAGGATCTTCAAGTGTGTCTTCCAGTCCCCGCAGGAAGGCCCGGGCCATGCGACGGACGAGGTCGGGGTTGTTGGCGATCGTCGCCTCGTTGGTGATGATCCCATTCGATGCCAGCGTCACGTAGTCGGCCGTCGCCAGAACGTTCACCGGAAGTCCGGCGTTCGCCAAGACAATGGGTTCGTTGTTGGCGTAGACGACGACCGCGTCGACCTGACCTGCCAGCAGTGCCTCAACCTGGTTGAAGCCAATCACATCCAGAAAAGCGGCCCCTTCGGGCAGGTCATTGGCGTCGAGCAGGGCGCGATATCCGATCAGGGACGCCCCTCCGAGGATCGGGATCCCGACCCGCGCTCCGACCAAGTCCTTGGGCTCGTCAATCGGGCCGGCCGCCGGCGCGGCGACAGCGACGGGGAAGTCCTGCCACCAGCCCAGGACATAGACCACGGGGACGCCTTGCTGGCGAGCGAGCAGGACCTGCTCCCCGGAAGCCAGTGAGAATGGGAGGTCCCCGGCGCCAACGAGAGCCACACCATCCGTTTCGAAGGCGTAGTCGAAATCGATCTCCAGGCCTTCCTCAGCGAAGTAGCCCCGCGCATCGGCAACGTAGAATGGCGCGTACTGAACATTGGGGACGTAGCCCATCGGGAGCCGGATCCTATCGAGCGGCACCGGGCCGCCCGAGCCCGACGCGCAAGCTCCGAGCGTGAAAGCAAGAATTGCGAGAGCCAGGGAGCGTGAACCTGATCGCGACATCGCGGTCACCTCGGAGGTCGGCGCCAGGTCAGGGCCCATCGCTCGAGCCCCGAAGCCAGACCGTACAGGGAGAGCGCCAACGCGACGAGAACGAGCAGCGCGGCGAAAACAAGGGCCGTGTCGTATAGGCCGCGGCCCAGGCTGATAAGGAACCCCAGGCCTTCGTCGGCGCCGACGAACTCGCCGACGACGGCGCCGATCACGGCCAGTGTCGAGCCGATCTTGAATCCACCGAGCAGGAACGGAGATGCGGCAGGGACTTCCAGAAGCCAGAAGGTCTGCCGGCGAGTTGCCCGCAAGGATCGCATCAGGTCCCGCAGATCGTCGGGCACCGATCGGATCCCGGCGATGGTGCTGATGAGGATTGGGAAGAAGACGATCAGAGCACTGATCAAGACCTTCGACGTCCTTCCTGGCCCGAACCAGATGATCAATAGGGGAGCGATCGCCACAACCGGGATGGCCTGGGAGGCGACGATGTAGGGCGAGAGGAGACGCTCGGCGCGCGGCGACTTGGCCAGCCCATAGCCGAGGGCCGTCCCGCAGGCAACGCCGATGCTCAACCCTGCGATGACCTCGGAAAGCGTGGCCAGGGTGTGACGGACGAGCAGACCGTCGCGAGCGGCATCGACGAGGCGAGCGCCGACGGCAGCTGGGGTTGGGAGGAGAAAGGCGGGCAAGGTGCCCCACGCACTGACGGCTTGCCAGACCAGCAGGGCAGTGACGACCGCCAGGATCGACGTCAGGAACCGCCGGGGGTCGGGGCGACGCGCCCGCATGGGAGATTGTGAGGGAGGAGAGTGCGCGCCCAAGTCCGCCATCGGTCCCCGCTCAAGCTCAGCACGATGCATCGGGGCAGGCGCAGCCGGCGAGCCGCAGGCTGGCGGACGAAGAACCCCGAAGACGGAACCGTCGTCGGGGCATGTCGCGGCAACAGGCGGGGGACGCGCCCCCACCCTGCCAGCCTTCTTTCATCCGGACTGTACCGTCGGCCCCGGAGTTACACCGGGTCGTGCGTCGCAACGCTCGCGGGCTCTAACCGCCGATCGGGAATTGGGCCCTATGGGCCCTCACCCTGCCCCGAAGGCTGAATTGAATCGGACGCATTATACCCTTCCGCGTCGGATGGCATCCAGTGACGATCTACGGGCCTCCGCCGGCCGGACATCGGCTTGACGGCGCTCGCGAGCCCGCCTAGACTTGGCCGCTTCACCGCCAGTGACATCGTGGACGCGGGATGCTTCCGGGCACTCTCCAATGGCCTTCCTCTCGCCCCTTGGCGGTGTGCCGGACGCAACTGAAGCTTGCTTTGGTTCGGAATGAGTCCTGTCAAAACACCCCTGAGAAACCCTTTCACGGAGTCTGCGCGGGCCTGGGTGGTTCTGTCCACCGCCCTGGTCGTCATCATCCTTCTCTTCTACCCCTTCCGCTACCGAATCGAGTTCGACCCCGATGAGGGCATCAACGCGATCAAGGCGATGATGGTGCTGCGCGGCTACCGTCTCTACGGCGAGATCTGGAGCGATCAGCCGCCTTTCTTCACGTACGTCCTGGCGGGCTGGTTTCGCCTCTTTGGCCTGAGGCTCACCGCGGGACGACTGTTGGTCCTTCTCTTTTCCGCCGGCATGATCGCCCTAGCGACGAACTACTTGCGCAAGAACTGGGGCGCGGCCGCCGCCATCTGCGGCGGCGTCACCATCCTTCTTCTCCCGTTCTTCCTTCGACTCTCAGTGTCCATGATGATCGGCCTTCCGGCTATCGCTCTCGCCGTCGCGTCTTTCTACGCGTTGTCGGAATGGCATGACCGACCAACGATGGGAACCCTGGTGGCATCCTCAGTTCTTCTCGGGTTATCGATCCTGACCAAGGGTCTCTCCGTCATCCTCGCTCCGATCTGGTTCATCGGGATCCTTCTGAAGGTCGTTCGGGATCCGGGCCAGCGGAAGGGACACCAGCGCTGGAGCCAGCCGCTCGCGTGGTCTGGAACACTCGCCCTGATGGGGATCGCCTCCGTCGTACTCCTCATCGGCCCGGAGAACATCGGGCAGCTACTCGACGTGCATGTCGCGGCAGGACAGAACGAGTACCTTCGCACACTTCCTTCGCTGGATTCCTTCTTGGCGGAGTCCTTGGCTGTTTTTGCCCTCGCCCTGCTTGGTTGCGCATGGGCCGTCGTCCAACGGAAGTGGACGGCGCTCTACTTGGCCGCGTGGCTCACCCTCGGATACATTGTGCTGAGGGCAAATCAGCCGAGTTGGTACCATCATCAACTTTTCCTGACCATCCCGGCCGCCATCCTGGGCGCCGTCGCCGCGGGGTCAGCGATCGAAGCGCTCCGTCGCCTTCCGTCGGAGCGACCCGGGTTACTCAGGTTGATCGCCAGCATCGGCAGCCTGGCTGTCTTTCTGGTCTTCCTCGCCGGACGGGGGCCCGGCACAGTCGACGGCCTCGATGGTCGCCTGCCGAACTTCACCGGCCCCCGGCCGGACGAGGCAGCGGAACGCGAGCTCTTAGCAGCTATCTACAGGTACGCCGACGAGACGAACTGGATATTCACCGACCGGCCAATCTTCGCGTTCGCTGCGGAGATCCCAGTGCCGCCGAACCTCGCCGTCATCAGCCAGAAGCGAATGCTGACCGGCGGCCTCACCGAGGAAGAAATCGCCGCGACACTCCAGGCATTCTCGCCGGAGATGATCTTGATCGGTCGGTTCGATCTTCCGTCGGTCCGCGAGTACATGCGCATCCGCAACTTCCAACGCATCGACCAGACCCTCAAGTACAGGCTATACTTCCGGCCTCCCTAGATCCTTCCTTCTGGCAGGGGCAGGGTCCGCT
>DATIPT010000143.1:0-6602 GCA_035471625.1 Anaerolineales bacterium | reverse complement strand
TGCGACACCAGGCGCGGGCGCTGGGGCTCCGCCGGACTGGCGTAGAGGGGCTGCTCGCTCGTCTCGTCGGTGACCAGCTTGCCGAACGGCGGGGCTACCGGGTTGACGCACTCCGGCCCCCGGTCGCCCTGCTTGAGCTCGGTACAAACGAAGGCCGTCAAGTTCTCCCCGGCCGTCCCCAGGAGGATCATCGTCTCATTGGGCTCGAGCGTCTGGAAGTCCGTATCCAGATCGACGAGCAGCATGCTTGCCAGGACGTCGACCTTGTCGCCCGGCCGGAGCGCATATGCGACGGACGACAGGCGGGTGATCGGGATAGCGATCGCCGTGAAGCCGCGCGGGATGGCGATGGCGGCTTCCGAGCCTGTCGCCAGAACGTCCCCCGGCTCCTTGGTCAGCATGTTCTCGGTAACCGGGAGTCCTCGGGCAATGTCCATCCGCGCCCGAAAGCCGACAGCCTGCCCGGTGTCGGTCAGCATCGTCTCGACGATCGAATCCGCCGGGAACGGCGCCGTAATCACGGCATCTGGGGCGATCTCCGCCCCGCGCGGGATATCCTGGGCGGCGATCACGATGAAGGCGACATCCTGGGGGACCTGGGTCCCTTCGGTCGTGGTCGGAGGCTGGATCCCTCGCGTCAAGAAGTAGGCAGCCACCACACACAGGATCAGGATCAGGGCCACTACGATCAGAATTCGGCCGCGGCGCATGTCGCCTCCTTCCGGGACTGGCGGGCTGTTCGTTGCTTCCGGACCAGCGCCGGTATCATAACGTTTACGCGATAAATGTCAAGCGGACACCGATTCCGGGACCGGAAAAGGGTCCTCTGGTTCGGTTTGGGTCCCTTTGGGAGCCTCCCGCTGGGACAAACGGAGCCCTATCATCGATAGGGCTCCTCTTGGCATCCGGGTGGCCCGTCACGTCCGACCACCCCTCGGCGGCGCCGACTAGATGGCGCTCACAATGTTACTGAACACATTGCCGATGGCGGGTCCAAGCAGGGCCAGGATCACGATGACAACGACAGCAACCAGGACGAGGATCAACGCGTACTCGACCAGACCCTGACCTCGCTCTTTCGGGGCATACAGCATTCCGTTCACCTCCTTTCCGTTTCAGGATTGCCTAAATTCCGCTTCAAGGCTCACCCATTATGGGAGCCGCCGGACGGCCGGACAATAGGACCTCTGTCCGAGGAACCCCCTTTTCCACCTTACAAACACCTTACTCCTGGGTTGGTATGGCGACTACGATCCGGGAGCCCTTGCCGGCTTCGGCGTCGAACTCGATCGAACCCCCCGCCTGTTCGACACGGTCGCGCAGCATCAGCAGCCCCCGGCCTCCCCCATCCTCGCGCGATAGGGTCTCGGGATCGAATCCCCGACCGTTGTCCTCGACGGTCGCCTTGACCTGGTTGTCATCCAGGTCGACCGTCACCTTCACCTGAGTCGCCTGGGCGTAGTCGCGGACATTTCCCAGTAGCTCCTGGACGGCCCGAAAGACAAGGACCTCAACGTGGGGCTCGAGCCGACGCTCCGAACCAGTCACGACGAGCGAAAGGTTGAGTCCGGTCTTGTCCTTGAAGGCCTCGGTGTACCGGCGCACCGTCGGTACGAGACCCAGATCGTCCAGCATCATCGGGCGCAAGTCGAAGATGTAGTCGCGAATGTGGGAGAACGTCGTCGCCGCCGAAGCCTTCAGACTGGAAAGCTCCTCGCGCGCCTTCTCCGGGTCGTTGTCAAAGAGGCGCAGGGCGATTTCCGACTGGAGAATGAAGTTCGAGAGCGATTGCGCCGGGCCGTCGTGGATCTGCCGCGAAAGCTTGCGGCGCTCTTCCTCCTGGGCCTGAATGACCTGTTCGATCAGCTCGGACGGAGAAGTTGAGCCGGCGCCGCCGCCGCCGTCGCCGCCCGCTTTGACCTCGGCGCCCCCCTCGAGAAGCTGGATCGTCTTGGAAAGGAAGTCGGCGAAGCGCTTGAGGTTGGCCTGATCCCCTTGAAGCTTTTCAAGCTGGCCGCGCATCGAAAACAACCGCTGCTGCGCGTCCTGGGCGGCCTCGTAGGCGGTGCGAATGTCTTCCCGAGGGACGGTCTCAAAATTGGCCTGGATCTGGTGAAGCTGGGCCGTGATCGCCTGGTTGCGCTGGACGAGCTTCTCCACCTCGCCTTGGCTCTGGCCCACGAGCAGGGCAATTTCCTTGCTCTGGTCCCGAACTTGGGTCAGTTCGGCCTTCGTGGATTCCAGGAAGGCCGCAACCGGGTCGAGGGCTTCGCCTTCGGCTTGGCCGTCAGGGGGCATCGATCGAGAACCTCACTTGCGGGTGTCCTGCAGCCGGACCCAACCGTGACGCAAGGCGTACACCGCCGCCTGGGTCCGGTCTTCGACATCCAGTTTGTGCAGGATCGCCGTCATGTGATTCTTGACCGTCTGGTGGCTGATCCCCAGCCGGGAAGCGATTTCCTTGTTGCTCAAACCTCGAGTGACAAACTGAAGGATCTCCATCTCTCGCGGTGATAGAGGCGAGAAGGCGTCGACGTCGCCTTCGAGATGAGGTCGACGCTGCGACTCGACCCCCCGCGCCAGCCACTGCTGCAGTCCGGATTCGTCGTAGATCTGGTCCCCGACGACATAGTTGCCTCGGGCGACCTGGCGAATGACATCGAGCAGTTTCCCGGCGTCGATGTCCTTCGAACAGTAGGCCGAGGCCCCGGCATTGAAAGCGTGGAAAACCTGCTGCTCGTCGTCATACGCTGTCAGGAGAACGACCGAAGCTCCCAGCCGGTCTCCTGTCAGTTGCCGGGTAACCTGGATGCCGTTCATCGTTGGAAGATTGACGTCAATCAACGCGACCGACGGTTGGTGCGTCCGGACCAGATCAAGCGCCTGGTCGCCGCGCGTCCCTTCGCCCACGACCTGCATGTCATCCTCTGCGTCAATGACATTTCGAACCCCTTCGCGAAACAGGGGGTGGTCATCGACAATGAGGACCGAGATCACGCTCATGGGCAATCGAGGTTCCCGTCGATCAGGGCGAGTATAGCATACAGCCTTCCGCCGGAACAACCGGCCAGCGGTAGACGGCCATGTTCTCCCCGCCCGCCGCCGGGCTGAACCTTCCTTCGGAGGTGTACACGAGGTTCCCGCAGGCGGTCAGCTCCGGGTACCAGCCGGGGAAGGTCATCAGGTAGTCGGTCCCGGAGCGGAATAGGAGCCCGGCAAGCGCAGGCTCGTCGCGCACGATCGGAATCACCTCGGGGTCGGTCAGCCCGGCGAGATCGAGGACCTCCCGGCCACCGAAGTACCCCAGGGCCCCGATGTCGTGGGCGGCGATGAGCGCTTCGATCTGCGTGTTCCGCTCGATCCATTCCGCCGTCTCGACCATTTCGGTCTCGATGATCGCCACGTCGAGCCCGTAGGCGCGCCCGCCCAGCCCAACGAAACCGATGGCGGTCAGCGCAACCGCCGCCGCCCACCCCTTCAGGAGTAGGGCAAGGCGCGGGGTTGGAGCCTTCGCCGCCAGCCGGCCGATCCCCTCCCATCCCAGGAGAAGAACGATGGGGACAACCGGGATCTGGTAGCGGCCGTGCTGATAGGTCACGGGGAGGCGCACGGCGTAGAGGAGCAAGTACGCCGAGGCCCAGGTCGCAGCCGCCAAGTTCACCCACCGGCGCCGCCGGGCTGCATCCACGACGCTGAACACCGCCCCGGGGAGGAGGAGCAACCCCGGTCCGATGAGCGGCTCTCGAGCGAGCCGCAGGAACCTCTCCAGGAACGGGGACGCCGTGAGGGCACCGTATTCCGTCTGCTTCGAGTAGAACGTGCTTGGCCAGATCGTTCCCGCGGACGAAAGATTGAAGAGTAGGTAGACCACGAGGGGAAGCCCCACGCCGAGCGCCAGGCGGGCCAGGTCGGTGGCCCGCGTCCCGATCGTCCGGTCGGACCGCGCCAGGAGAACGACGCCTGGGATGACGATCAGCGTGACCGCATCCGGCCGGATCCATATGCCGAGCCCGATGAGGAACCCGATCACTTCCGGCCGCATCCCGGGTCGGGCCGTGGCTGCGATCACGGCGACGACGAGGGCCGCGACCAGGATCACCTCCATCCCGGAAACGGAAGACCACAGAAGGTGCCACTCCAGACCAAGGACGAGGGTTCCAAGGAGCACCACCCATCCAGTGGACCCTGACCGATTTCGGAGCCACAGACCCCCCAGGCTTCCAGCCGCGACCAGCGCCACCGTCCCCAAGGTGAACGCCCAGACTCTCGGATCCAACCCGACAAGGTGCCCGACCGACAGCAGGACTGTCCACAGGGGCGACGTCGATCCGCCGCTTCTCTCCCCCGGAGTGAAAGCCCACTCTCCTGCCGCCGCCAGATTCCGCGCGTACGTCTGGTGGATCCAGGCATCGTCGAGAGGGAAGCCGATCCGATAGGTGTCGGCGCTCATCGCAACGAACCAACCCGCACCCACCACGCCAGCCGCAAGGGCGACGAGTCCGATGCGGCGCCAGGAAAGCCCGTTCATCCCTGGTTCCCTTCTCGAATCGGCACCAAGAAGACGTCTCGGCCTTGCGCGTCCTGCATTCGAAGGAATGGCCCGGCCCAGACTGGACCCGAAGGATCCGTGTAGACGCTCCTCAGACCCATCGGATGGTCTGCCTCCAGGACGATCCAGTCGACCCCATAGCGCCGCACGACTTCATGGAGCGTATCGACCGTCCCGTGCGGAAGGACCACGGCCGAGATCCCGGTGACCGATTCGAATCCGGGCGGGTTGACGACGGCGACGACCTCGGCCGATGGGTCCGCCTCATGAAGGATGGCTTGGACCCGGCCGTAGGTCTCCATGTTTCGACCAAACGAGTTCGAGGCTCCCAACCAACCGGCCTTCCCCGCCAGGGTCCACAGGGAAAGCCCTGCGGCTACGACGACGGCGACGGAGGTCAGGAGAGTCTGGGTCCGATCCGGCTGCCACCCGACGCGTGGCGCGTATCTGGACAGGATCTCGATTCCGACGCCCACCAACGCCCACATCAGGGGCATCAGCGCCGCCGACGAGTGAAAGAAGCCGCCGCGGCTCCCGGCAAACGGAAAGACTACCGTCATGAAAAGAAGAAGCACGGTCAGATATGTCGCACCGATGCGCAGGAGCGGGAGCCGTCTCCGGTCCCATCCACCTAGGAGGGCGAGCGGGAGGAGGACCACATACCCGTTCACCGCCAGGATCGTCTGCACGTTGGTCCATCCCGCCTCGATCCGTGGTCGAAGGATGGCGGCCCACCCCATGGACCACCACCGTTCGGGCGTGAGCAGGCTGGCGGGGTAGATGAACAGCTCGTCGTACTCGAGGAGCCAAAGCGCCCGCCCAACGCCCGGTGGCAGGATCGATCCAAACGCGAGGACATTGCGGAGCCACCAGGCCGCCGTCACCAGCCCGTACCCGACGAGCATCTCGAGAAGGCCGCGCCCTCGGCCTCGGGGCGAGAGCACCAGCGCCATTGCGGCCGGGAACCACAACAGGAGACCATCCGCCCGGGTCAGGTGACCGAGGCCAATCAGCGCGCCAATCAGCAGCCATCGCCATGCAGAAGGTCGGGACGTCGCTTCACCCATCTGCCACAATGCGGCACCGCCGACGACGGCATACAAGGCGAACGTATCGGTCGTGACAAAGTACGGCAGAAAGAAGCCGCCCAGGATCGCCAGAAGGCCCGAAAGCCAGGCGGTCCGACGACCCGCCCCAAGTGCCGTCGAAGTCCGGGCAGAGAGCACGGGTATCAGAGCGGCCACGAGTACGAAAAGGCTCTGAGCGGAACCAAAAGACGTCCCGAAGACAGCCATGGGCGCAGCCGCCACCAGGCTGGCCAAGGGCATCCAGTAGGCGTGGGAGGCCGTCGGCAGCTGCACAGGATCGGCGAGATAGTTCCACAGGAATGGCTCGGAGAAGCCATCTCCGGCAGCGAGATGCCGACCTGTCGCGAAGTAGTACTCGGCATCCATGTAGCCGGGCGCCCTGAGGCTGGCGGCTGCCAGGCTGAACGCCACCAACCCCGCCGCGAAGAGAACGAGGTCCCTTCGACGGTCAGCGGTCGAAGAGGAACTCATAGATCCACAGATCATTGAACACTTCAACCCCGGCGGGCATCCCGCGCGCCTTCAGCCAAGCCAGTGCCGGAGGCTCCCCGTCCGTCGCGGCAGCGTATTCGTCGATCGCCCTTTGGAAGATGACATACCGCACCCGCGTGGCCCCCTCGACGCCCCGAGCGATCCCCTGCAGCGGGAAGATCTCCAGCGCCTCCTGGGTCGCTGGCGCGAGCGTGTCGTTGTGCGATCCCGCCTCATCAGGGAGGAACACCTGAGGCAGATCCGGCGCGTACACGATCATCGGGAAGTAGCTCAGCTTGTTGTCGTGCAGGATCGTGTCTCCGGGTTCCAACGTGTCGCGCAGGTAGGCTGCAGCCTGGTCGAAGGGCGACCGAGGAAACGTGTCGTGCGCCAGCTCGGCCGGAAGGCCGACGGCGGCGGCGACGGCGAAAGCGGCGCCCACGATCCAGCCGAGGGCGCGCGGCCGGGCCGATGAGATCGCCCATCCGCCCAAG